>CBFGVM010000335.1:0-4901 GCA_965652015.1 uncultured Alphaproteobacteria bacterium | reverse complement strand
CGGCGCGGCCATCGCCTATCTTCCGGACGATCTCCTGGCGGCCGCCCGGCGCGTCGGCGCCGAAGAAGCCCTCCGTCGCCAATTACCGCGCGCCGACGCTCCGCAATGGGGCGCGGTTTGCCGCCTGCAGTTGGGCACGATTGCCCTGGTGGTGGTGCCGCGCTTCGGGATCGATCTGATCGCCGATGCCGGGACGGCGATCGGCGCGGTCGAGGCAGCGGCGGACTACGCGCGCAGGCTTGGTGCCAAAACCGCCGCGTTGACCGGGCTCATTCCCGCGATCACGGATTTCGGGCGCGCGCTGCGGCCGTGCCGTGGTCTGGCGGTCACCACCGGCCACGCGACGACCGCAAGCGCCATCGTCTTGACGGCGATCTCGGCCGCCCGGGCGGCGGGGCGGAAGCTCACCGATGAAACGGTCGCTTTCGTCGGGCTTGGAGCCATAGGAACCGCGACGCTGCGATTGATGTCGGACCGGACGATCCATCCCCGCCGGCTGATCCTTTGCGACGTCCCGGCAAAAGCCCGCGAGCTCGAGCGGCTGGCCGATGAGATCCGCACTACCTTCGGGTATTGCGGCGATATCGAAATCGTCGCGGCGCACGGTCCGGTGCCGGCCGAGGTTTACCGATCCAAGTTCGTCATCGGCGCCACCACTGTACCGGGCGTCCTCGAGGTCGACCGGCTGCGGCCAGGGACCATCGTGGTCGACGACTCGTTCCCGCACTGCTTCGATCCCGAGCGGGCGATCAGCCGCATGTCGTCACACGGCGATGTCCTGCTCGTCGACGGGGGCTTGGTCTTGCCGCCTGGAACGATCGAGTGGACCGTCAACTTGCCGGCGGGCATCGCCGCCGTTCTCGGCCATCATCCCGAGGCCAGTCTGCTGCCAGGCTCAACGTCGATCACCGGCTGCATCCTGTCGTCCCTGCTTGCGCAACACGACGTCGCCCTGGCCGCGGCCGGTCCGGTCAGCGCGGCGACCTGCCGCGATCATTGGCGGACCTTGGAGCGGATGGAAATCGGAGCCGCGCCGTTGGTCTGCGGACGCTGGTCGCCGAGCACCGCCTACCTCGACCAATTCGGCGGCCGGTTCGGCCAACCCGGAGGCTGATGCGATGCAAGACCAGGATCACCAGCTCGCGGCCGCCCCATCGAATTCAAGCGCCGCTTTCGCGCCGCCACGAGCGATGCGCCCCATGACGATGGACCTCCCGAGGCCAACCTCGCCAACAGCTCGCACTGTGATCGAGTGCTACGACTTCCTCGACCGCTTCCTTCCGGAATGCGGAATTTGGGATCTCACCGACGGCCTCTACCATGGCGACCCGCGCACATCGCACGAGCAGGCCCAGCAGAAGCAGGTCGAGTGGTTGCTCGATCAGGTCCGTTGTCAGCGCGGTTCGCGCCTTCTGGAGATCGGGTGCGGCAACGGCCGGCTGCTGCGGGCAGCCGGCGCACGCGGCGTCGAGGCGATCGGCGTCAACGTTTCACGGCTGCAGGTCGAGCACTGCCGTGCGCACGGCCTGGATGCGCGACTGATGGATTATCGGGAGATCGACCAGTCGTGGAACGGACGCTTCGACGCCGTCATCCTCAATGGATGCATCGAGCATTTCGTGCAGGCCGAGGACGTGCGGGCAGGCCGCGGCGATGAGATCTATCGGGAGCTGTTCCGGATTTGCCATCGGGTCATCGATCCGGCATCGCCGTCGCGGCGGATGGCCACCACGACGATCCATCTCAACGAACACACCCCGAAGCTGACGCCGGACGAGCTGACGAAAAGCCCGTTCGCGTTCCCTTGGTTCTCCGACAAGTTCCACTACGCCATGGTGACGCGATGCTTCGGGGGATCGTATCCCCATCCCGGCCAGTTCGAGCGGTGTGCGTCGCCCTATTTCCGGCTGGTCCATGAAGTCGACGGCACCCTGGACTACCACCTCACCAGCGAGGAGTGGTTGCGGCGCGGCCGACGCACGTTGTTGCTCCCCGGCCCGGCGGCATTTCGCATCTGGCGGGGAGTGCTGCCGCTTCTGTTCCGCCAGCCGCGCCACGCGGCGACCATGTGGCTCTGCCTGTTCATCACCGATTCATGGCAGCGGCAGTTCCGCGGCGAGCATCCGCCCACCACGCTGCTGCGCAAGACGTGGCAATATGTAACGGCCTAGGTGGCGACGATGTACTACGAGGCGGCGCGGTTTCCGTTCACCACGACACTGGAGCAGAACTGGCGCGTCATTCGTGCGGAGCTCGATGCGCTCGAGCGCCACGAGTTCATCGATTGGCCCGAGCATTCACTGTACGGCGATCGGGGATGGGAAACTTTCGGGCTCTATGCGTTCGGCCAGCGGCAGCCCGAGGGATGCGCACGCTGCCCGCAGACTGAAAAACTCGTGCGGCAGATACCCGGCCTGATGATGGCGGGTTTTTCCCGCCTGGCGCCGGGCGCGCACATCGTCCCGCACCGCGGCTACGAGGGATATTCCGGTTACGTGCTGCGCCTGCACCTGGGCCTGGACGTACCAGCCGATTGCGCCATCCGGGTCGGGACCGAGACGAGAAGCTGGCAAGAGGGCCAATGCCTCGTGTTCGACGACTCGTTCGAGCACGAAGCCTGGAACCGCGGCGACCGCACCCGCACGGTTCTATTGTGCGATTTCCTCAATCCGCTGCGGCGACAGCCGCTGCTGCTCAATCCGAAGTTCACGCCCGAGCTCATTGGCTACATCGAGAAGGAACACCTGCCGACGCGCGGGCTCGGCCAACGACTGCTGTGGTATCTGTGGAAGCTCGCCAATCCCGGCCTCGTTCGCCAGACACGCGACAACGTCGCCAGCGATCGGTATTCGTAGATCGTCCGTCATGGATATGATCCTGCAACACTGGGGTCTGATCGATCATCACCTCGACGGCATCCTGCTGTCGGCGGGGCTGATCGCGCTGTTCACCGTTGCCGAGATCCGCTGGCCGGCATCGCGTAAAGGCGATGTCCGAAGCCGCATCGTCAACATCGTCATCGGCCTGATCGTTTCGGTCTTCGCCTTCCTCTGCGCCGTCCTGATCGCCTGGTTCGCAACCATGGTGTTGCGCGACGGCCTGATCGGCCTGGTCGCGCCCGGATGGCGCGGCAGCGGTATGGCGGGCCTCGTCACGTCGGTCATCGCTTACGGGATGGTGTGGGATTTCTTTCAATACTGGTTCCATCGGTGGCAACACATGTCGGCCACTCTGTGGCCCTCGCACCGCGTCCATCACAGCGATGACAGCGTCAACACGACGACAGCGCTACGCCGCAGCGTGCTCGAGCTTTTCCTTATTTTTGTTTTCGTCCTTGTTCCGACCGTGATCGTGGCGGGAGTGGACGAGATCGCCGCACCGATCGCATTTGCCATCTTCTACGGCTGGGGCTTCTTCAACCATGCCAATATCCGGCTGCCGCTCGGACCGTTGACTGCGATCTTCTCCGGGCCGCAGTGGCATCGGCTGCACCACGCGATCGATCCGGATTGCCGCGACCGGAATTTTGCCGCCTATTTTCCGATCCTCGATATCGTGTTCGGCACCTACCGCGCTCCACGCCAGGACGAGTATCCCGTGACCGGCGTGACCGATCCAACCGTCACCGCGCGCCCGTTCCGGGACTGCCTTCTACCAACCCGCGCGAGGGAGGACGCGACGTGAGAGCAGTTCGGTGGAGATATGCGCTCACCAACGCGCTTCTGATCGCATTCATCGGGGCGCTTGCGTACGGCGGCTGGCCGATCTGGGCGGTCGCCGCGCTGGCAATTCCGGTCGGCGGCTCGCTCGATGAAGCGATCGGCGACGAGCATGAGGGCATCGGCGGCGGACATCCATTGTTCTTCGACATCCACCTCTACGCCACGCTGCCGTTGCTCATGATCGCCACGTTCCTGCTGTTTCAAGCGACAGTCGCAGGCGGAAGCAGCGTCGTCGCCGCTACGATCGGGGCAGGCTATTTCTATGCGCTGGCGGGGGTCACGGTCGCGCACGAGTTCACGCACCGCGTCACGAGCCCGCTTTCGCTCATGTCGGCCCGGGCCTTGCTCGCGTTTACGATCAACCCGACATTCGAGACCTACCACGTCAACGGCCATCATCGGAACGTCGGGACCTACCACGATCCCGCAACGGCGCGACGCGGCGAATACGTGCTGGCATTCGTCGCTCGCACGGTGATCCATCAGTCCGTCGCCGGCTGGCTTCTGGAAGCAGAGCGGCTGCGTCGCAGGGACCTCGCCACGTGGTCGTGGCACAACCGCGTGCTCGCCGGAGTGTTCTGCTCGCTGGCGATCCTTGCGGCGGCGGCCATGACCGCCGGCACTGCGGGCGTGCTCGTGTTCCTGGCCGCGGCCGTCTTCGGGCGCATCATCCACGAGATGGTCAACTACGTTCAGCATTACGGGCTGGTCAGGGCCGATGGCGCTCCGATCGAGATGCGCCATGCCTGGGACTCTTGCCGCCTCATATCGAACGCGCTGCACTACAATCTGCCTCGCCACGCCGATCACCACATGTTCGCGTCGAAATCCTTCTGGGAGCTCGATCTTGCCGCGGAAGCGCCGAGGCTTCCGCGCGGATACCAGACGATGGCGCTGATCGCGCTCTATCCGCCTGCATGGCACAGGGCGATCGATCCGCTGCTGGCCGACTGGGACGGCAGGCTGGCGGATGACGTCGAAAGATCGCTCGTGCGGGAACGCGGCTGGACCGTGGCCGCACACCAGGGCAGGAGACCGCAATGTCCGATGAGCCAGTAATCGCTGGCCCTGAGAGTACGGTCGCTCCCGCATTGCTGGGACGTCAACCGGATGATACGCGGCGTATCGACTGGAGCTACGCCGGCGGCGTCGCGGCGCTTCACCTGCTGGCTATGCTGG
>CBFGVM010000334.1:0-4931 GCA_965652015.1 uncultured Alphaproteobacteria bacterium | reverse complement strand
CGAGGCGATCTATCTCTCCGACGTCGTTTTGGTGATGAGTCCGCGGCCAGGCCGAGTCATCGATACCATCGCGATTGATTTTCCGCGGCCACGGGAGCTCGACATTATCGGCAGCGAGACCTTTGGCCGCATTCGCAACCGCATCTGGCACCTGATCGCGGAGGCGCCGGGCTGATGCGGCCGCGTACCATCAAGTCGCTCGCGATCGCTGCAGCGGCCATCGCGCTGTGGGAAGCCGTCGTTCGCCTCGACTTGGCCAGCCAAATCATCCTGGCGGCACCGAGCCATATCATCCTGGCAGCAGCGCAGGACGGCGGGGTGTTCCTGCGTGCCTTTGCAACCACCGGCATCGAGATCGGCGCTGCAATCATCATCGCCTGGACGCTCGGCATCGTTGTCGGCGTCGTTGCCGGCAGTTCGCACAAGCTGGCGGCAGCGACAGCTCCGGTCCTGTCCTCGATTTTTGCGATCCCGCTGATCATCCTCTATCCCCTGCTGATGGCGTGGCTTGGCATCGGCCCGCTGTCGAAGGTCGTGTTCGGTGCTCTTTCCGGATTCTTTCCAATCGCGCTCAATACCATTGACGGCGTTCGCGCGATCGAGCGGCGCTATCTCATGTTCGCGCGCTCCATCGGAGCGACGAAGCTTCAGACCTACGCGCGAATCATCTTTCCGCTGGCGCTGCCCGCGATGGTATCGGGGCTACGGGTCGGCACTGGCCTCGTCGTCATTGGCGTGGTCGTGACCGAGATGCTTGCCTCGCTCGGCGGCATCGGCTTCTTGATCTCGTATCATCGCACTCTGTTCAATACCGGGCACGTTTACTTTGGCATGCTGCTCGCCTTGGTGATGTCGGTGGCGGTGAATATCGGGCTCACTTGGCTCGATCGCCGGATTGGATTGTGGCGCATGCGCGAACAAGCAGAGGGCTAGCGCTTCATGGCTGAGTGGATGGTCGGCGTCGACACCGGCGGAACCTTCACGGATCTCGTGGCATTTGAGCCGATGACCGGCGAGCTGCGTCCGATCAAGGTACCGTCGGGACCCGCAGATCCGTCGAGTGCCGTGATCAACGCGCTCGACGAGCTGTTTCGCACCGGATTGGCACCGCGCGAGATCGGCTTCCTCGTGCATGGGACGACGGTCGCCACCAATGCGGTGCTCGAGTCCGCCGGCGTGTGCGCCGGGCTGCTGATCACGCGCGGTTTCCGCGCGGTCTACGAGGCGCGCGGCTGGGTGCGGCCCGACCCGATAGAGCTGCTCGATACCTTCTTCCGCAAGCCTCCGCTACTCGTGCCCCAGTCGCGCACGGAAGAGATCCCGGAACGCGTAGACTACCAGGGAACCATTCTCGAACCGCTGGACGAGCACGCCGTGCGGGAGGCGGCACGGCGGCTCAAAGCGAAAGCGGTCAAGGCGGTCGCGGTTTGCTATCTGTTCAGCTTCCGCAACCCGATGCACGAGGAGCGCACAGCCGAGATTCTCGCCGACGAGGAGCCGGCGTGGCGCATCTCGCTGTCTTCGCGCGTCCTTCCCGTGATCCGCGAGTATCCACGCCTGTCGACGACGGTGGTCGATGCCTATGTGGGTCCCATCATGGAGCGCTACCTGGTTAATCTTGAGCGCAGACTCAAGGAACGTGGCATCACGACGCCGCAGATTTTTCTAATGCAGTCGAACGGCGGCCTGATGCGCATCACCATGGGCGCCCGCTTCCCCAACCAGACCTTGACCTCCGGACCGGCGGCGGGCGTGGTGGCCGGTGCCGCGCTCGCGCGCGAGACGGGTCGCCGCAATTTCGTGACGCTGGACATCGGCGGCACCAGCACGGACATCAGCGTGATTGCCGATGCACGGGCCAGCGAGACCTCGGGGGGCCGAATCGCCGGTCAGGACATCGGCACGCCGATGCTCGCCGTGCACACCCTCGGCGCAGGTGGTGGCACCGTCGCCTGGATCGGTCGCGACGGATTGATGAAGGTCGGCCCGCAGAGCGCAGGTGCCGTGCCCGGCCCAGCCTGCTATGGCCGCGGTGGCACGGCTCCCACTGTCACCGACGCGAATCTCGTTCTCGGCGCGCTCGGAACCAAGAGCGTGCTCGGCGGCCGAATGGCGCTCGACCGCGAGCTGGCGGAACGGGCGATCATGGACATCGTCGCCCGGCCGCTCGGCCTCGATCTGGTCACGGCTGCCGCCGGTATCCTCAAAATCGTCAACACCAACATGGCGATCGATCTACGGCTCGCGTTCCAGAGCCGTGGAGAGGATCCACGTCGCTTTGCGCTCCTGGCCTTCGGCGGCGCCGGGCCGCTGCACGCTGCCTATCTCGCACGCGACCTCGGCATTCCCGAGGTCGTTGTGCCTCCACATCCGGGACTGACCAGTGCCATGGGCCTCCTTCAGACGGATGTCCGTCATCTTTATCTGCGCTCCGCGGTCGGGCTCCTGTCCTCCTATCCGGTGGATGAGATCAATGCGATTTTTGCCGAGCTGCGCCGCCACGCGACGAACGACGTTTCGGAAGAAGGCCTCGACGTGACACAACTGCGCCTCAAGCAGCAAATCGACCTGCGCTACCTGCACCAGGGCTACCACCTCACGGTGGACGGCCCGGACGGTGAGATGACGCAAATGCACAAGCAACCGATCAAGTCGGCCTTCGACGACTTGCACCGTCGCACCTATGGTGCAAGCGCGCCTGAAGAGGATGCGGAACTGGTCACATTGCGGGTCGTGTCCGAGGTGCCGGTGCCGCACTTACGGCTGCCGCGAATTGCATCCGAACGCGTTGCTGACGCGCGTATCGGTGAGCGGCCGCTCTACGACCTGACCAATGCCGAATTTGCCTATGCGCACGTATACGATCGCGCGCGCCTCGGCGCCGACGATCGCATTGCGGGTCCTGCCATTGTCGAGCAATACGATTCGACAACTGTTGTGCTCGCCGGCCAGGCTCTGACAGTGGATGATTTCGGCAATCTCCTGATCACCGAGGAGGCGCGATGAAGCTCGACCCTATCACAACCGAGGTGGTCATCAATCGTATCCGCGAGACCACCACCGCGATGGCGCACGCGCTCTTCCACAGCGGCTATTCGCCGATCCTGCGCGAGTCGCAGGACGGCACGGCAGGTCTCTGCGATGCGAGCGGTCGAGTGATCATGGTGGGCGGCGGGCTGCAGTACCACTCGCTCCTGTACACGCGCGCGGTCGAAAGCGTCTGTGAGCGCTACCCGGTTGCCGAGATGCGCGACGGCGATAGCTTCATCTCGAACGATCCTTACAAGGCCGGCAACTCGCACGTGCCCGACGTGGTCGTAATCACGCCGGTCTTCTATGGCGGCAAAATCATCGCTTTCGGCGCCAGCGTGGCCCACAAGGCCGATGTTGGCGGCCTCGTGCCCGGATCGTCCGGCGCCGCCTCGCGCGAGATTTTTCACGACGGCGTGCTGATCCCACCGGTGCGGTATTGGACCAAGAACGGTGTCAACCGCGAGGTTGAGGCGATCTTGCGGAACAACAGCCGCGTGCCCGAGGTCGTCATCGGCGACTTGCGGGGCCAGGTCGGCAGCACGCGGCTCGGCGCAGAGCGCGTGTGCGCCTTATGCGATGAGTACGGCGCCGAGACCATCCGCGTCGCCATGCAAAGCCTGCTCGAGCGGACCGCCGGTCGCATCCGCGGCGAGTTTGCGCGCTGGCCCGATGGCGAAAGCACCGCTGAAGCGCTGCTCGATCACGATGGCGCTGACCGCTCGAAGCCGGTGCGCATCAAGGTCACCGCACGCAAGGCGGGCGAGCGGCTGACGCTTGACTTCTCCAGCACGGACCCGCAGGCGAAAGGGCCGGTCAACACGCCCCGCCCGACCGCCCAGGCAGTGTCACTGCTTGCGGTGATCGCCGCGTCTGACCCGACTATCCCGATGAATTCCGGCGTGCTCGATGCGGTCGATTTCATCATGCCGCCGGGGACGTTGGTCAATCCGCAATTTCCCGCCTCGGTGAATCACTATTTTCCGACGTCGCATGTGGTCTACACCTGCGTGCTCGCGGCGCTCGGCAAGTTCAATCCCGCGCGCGCGGTGGCGCCTGCCGGTTTCGGAACCGGAGCCATCGCGATCGGATACACCAAGGGCCGCGCCGGTAAGCCGACGGTGCAATACGAGTTGATGGTGACTTCGCTTGGCGGAACGAGCACGCACGATGGAACCTCGATCGTGCTTCCCATGAACCATTTCACTCCCGGCACGCCGGTCGAAATCATCGAGACCGAATATCCTATCATGGTGCGACGCTACGACATTTGGCGCGACTCGGCTGGGCCGGGACGCCATCGCGGCGGCATCGGCAATGTGCGCGAATATCAACTGCTCGTGGACTGCATCCTGACGGCCCGTACGTCAAACCATCGGCAAGGTGCGTGGGGCCTCAATGGCGGCGGCCGACCGCCCCTCTCACGCACGATCATCAATCCAGACACACCGCAGGCGGAGGAGATGGACTGCATGGAGACACGCGTGGTCCCGATGGGCACTGTGGTGCGCCTCGAGCAAACCGGCGGCGGCGGTTATGGCGATCCTTGCGAGCGGCCGAAAGAGCTTGTGCTGAAAGACATTGATGATGGTTATGTCTCACCACAGGCAGCCGCCACGCAATATAAACGGACCCTGCGGTGAGTACGAAACGCCACTGGAGAACAAGAGCCGTCTTCCGGGCTCACTCACCGGATCGAGCAAGGCAAGTCCTGCGCCGCAAACGCTTCTTGATAGCTAAGATCACAGGCTCCAGCTTTGGAACTTGCATGCCGTCCAGGCCATCAACAGCGTAGACGGTGCGCTGCTAAGAGCTTTTCCTGGCGAGATTTGAGGGATCGAAACGGGGGGTCCTCCCATGGAGCAGTCATCTCTACAATTCTTCGGCCGCCTCATCCTCGT
>CBFGVM010000333.1:0-4977 GCA_965652015.1 uncultured Alphaproteobacteria bacterium | reverse complement strand
AGGATCAGTTCGGTCCCGTTGAGCGCCAGCAACCCGGCAAGATCAATGGTGGCAGCGCGCCCGCGCGAATGAAGCTCATCGACCGGCTCAAGGTCATCCGGCGTCAGGTGGTTGATATCCTTTCCGGCCGCCGCGAGCGCAGCCAGGATCACCGCGCCGAGGTCTGCGCGTCCGTAGTGTCCGGTGATGTCGTGAGAATCAGGCACTTCTCCCTCATTTGCTGCGGGGTGCGCTCCGTTCTCGAACGGCCGGTCGATTATCCCCCAAGGCGGAGAGGAAGCACACCGAAATCGTGGCGCGGGGGCATCTGACCCTCCAACCATCGTCACGTGACACCTGGTCGCACCGCACCTGGGCAACGCACGTGTGCGCGCCTATGGTGCGCCCGGCATGACCGCGAGGTGAGGATGATCGTTGCAGCATTGAAGCGCGCCGCCCTGGCCGCCGCCGTCGCCACTGTGATCTGCGCGCCCGCCGGCGCGCAGCAGCGCGCGCTCGACAAGGTCTCCTTCGGCACCAACTGGCTGGCCGAGGGCGAGCACGGCGGCTTCTACCAGGCGCTGGCCGACGGCACCTATAAGAAGTATGGGCTCGACGTCACCATCGTGCCGGGCGGGCCGAACGTGAACAACCGCATCCTGTTGCCGGTCGGCAAGCTCGACTTCTTCATGAGCGCCAACACGCTGCAAAGTTTCGACGCGGTCGAGCAGAACATTCCCACGCTTGCCGTCGCCGCCATGTTCCAGAAGGATCCGCAGGTCCTGATGGCCCATCCGGATCAGGGCATCGACAAATTCGAGGACTTGAAAGAGCTCACGCTGTTTGTCTCCAGGGAGGGGCTCGCGAGCTACTTCCAATGGCTCAAGGCCGATTTCGGTTTCAGCGAGAAGAAGGTCAAGCCATATACCTCGAACCCGCAGCCGTTCCTCGCCGACAAGCGAAGCGCCATGCAGGGCTATGTGACGTCGGAGCCCTTTGCGATCGAGAAGCAGGCCGGCTTCAAGCCCAAGGTCTTCCTCCTCGCCGACTACGGTTTCACCAGCTATTCAACCTTGATCGAAACGCGCCGCGATCTCGTCGCGCGCAAGCCCGATCTCGTGCAGCGGTTCGTCGATGCCTCGATCGTCGGCTGGATGAACTACCTCTACGGCGACAACACAGCGGCGAACGCGCTGATCAAGCGGCAGAACCCGGAAATGACCGATGAACTGCTCGCCTATTCCGTCGCCAAGATGAAGGAGTACGGCATCGTCGATTCCGGCGACGCGCGCGCGCTCGGCGTCGGCGCCATGACCGACGCGCGGATGAAGGACTTTTACGACAAGATGGTGCGCGCGGGCGCGATCAAGCCATCGCTTGCGCTCGACAAAGCCTATACGCTGCAATTCGTGAACAAAAAAGTCGGCCTCGATCTGCGGCCGAAACAATAAGGCCGATATGGCGTCATGACCGAAGTCGGATTGAGAATATAGGCGTCTATCTCGGGCCGTCGTCCAGCGAATATCGCAACGTGGCTGTTCATCCGTCTAAGTCCGGCACCCCCGTCGTTGCGCTCTGCGGCGTCGGCAGGACCTTTGCCAACGGCGTGGTCGCGCTCGAGCGCCTTAATCTCGAGGTGTGGCCGGGCGAGTTCGTGTCGCTACTCGGTCCCTCGGGCTGCGGCAAGTCGACGGCGCTGCGCATCATCGCTGGCTTGAGCGAGCCGACGAGCGGAAACGTCGAATGGCCCGACGCCGACGCTGCGAACGCTGGCGCGTCCCGCCGCATCGGCTTCGTGTTCCAGGAGCCGACGCTGATGCCGTGGGCGACGGTCGCCGCCAATGTGCGTCTGCCACTGAAGCTTGCGGGGGTTGAGTCGAGCGCGCAGGCGCGCGTCGATGCCGCGCTCGCGCGCGTCGGCCTGTCCGCCTTTGCCCAGAGCTATCCGCGCGAGCTCTCGGGCGGCATGAAGATGCGCGCCTCCATCGCCCGCGCGCTCGTCACCGAGCCGAAACTGCTCCTGATGGACGAGCCGTTTGCCGCGCTCGACGAGATCACACGCTTTCGCCTCAACAACGACCTGCTGGAGCTCTGGCAATCGCTGGGCGAGACGGTGGTCTTCGTCACCCACTCGGTGTTCGAGTCAGTCTATCTCTCGCAGCGGATCGTCGTGATGACGGGGCGACCCGGCCGCGTCTCTGCCGAGCTTTCGATCGATGCCCCTTATCCGCGCGACGAGAGATTCCGCACCTCGGCCGAGTACGGCAGTTACTGCCGGCGGGTGTCGGAGGCGTTAGCGCGCGCCTCCGCCGCGATGGACGAAACGTGAAGGGGGATCATGGGCGAGCCGCCATGAGCGAGATGAAACCGAAGGACGAAACCTCTCCAGCCACGGATCGCGTGCTGCGCGTGCTGCTGCCGATCGCAGTGTTGGCGCTCGGCGTGCTCGTGTGGGAGCTCGTGGTGCGCGTCGGCGACATTCCGCCTTACGTGCTGCCGTCGCCGCAGCTGGTGTTCTCGACCCTGATTTCCGACCGAGCGGTGCTATTCGCGTCCCTCCTCGTCACACTCACGACCACGCTCGAGGGATTTGTGCTCGCGGCCATCGGCGGCGTGGGGCTTGCCGTGCTGTTCAACCAGTCGCGGCTCATCGAATATTCGCTCTATCCCTACGCCGTGATCCTGCAGGTGACGCCGATCGTGGCGATCGCACCGCTCCTGCTCGTCTACCTCCCGCAACCGGCCGCGGTGCTCGCCTGCGCCTGGATCGTCGCGTTCTTTCCCGTGCTCGCGAATACCACGCTGGGCCTCAACTCGGTCGATCACAACCTCGTCGATCTTTTCCGCCTCTACGGCGCCACCCGGCTCCAGACGCTCTTCGAGCTCAAGCTGCCGGCCGCACTGCCCCATATTCTCGGCGGCTTGAAGATCGCGGGGGGACTCTCGCTGATCGGCGCCGTCGTCGCCGAGATCGCGGCGGGCTCGGCGGGCGCCGGCTCGGGCCTCGCCTATCGCATCGTCGAATCGGGCTACCGGCTCAACATTCCGCGCATGTTCGCGGCGCTGCTGCTTCTCTCGCTCGCCGGGATTGTCATCTTCTTCGCGCTGTCGCTCCTCTCGCATCTCATGTTGCGGCGCTGGCATGAGAGCGCCATCGTGCGCGAGGTGTGACCGGCCACGTGCCCTGCGGCACGGCCGCGCCTTGCCACAGGGGCGTTCTCTCATGCAGGCTATGGGCCCGGCCGCGTCAGCGCAGGAGGTAGCCATGGCTTGGATCGTAAGTGTCATCGCGCTCGTCATCTTCTGGGTGGCGCCCGCGCAGGCGCAGAGCTACCCGACCAAGCCGATCCACATCCTCGTGCCCTATGCGCCGGGCGGCATTACCGACATCGCCTCGCGCATTCTCGGCGCCAAACTCACGGAAGCCTGGGGCCAGCAGGTGGTGGTGGAGAACAGGCCGGGCGGCAATGGCTTCATCGCCATGACGGCGGCGGCGAAGGCGGCGCCCGACGGATACACCCTTGTCATGGCGACGGTCGGTGACGTCGCGATCAACCCGGCGATGTTCAAGGAGATGCCTTACGACGTCGAGCGCGATTACGCCCCGATCGCGATGGTCAGCGACGCGCCGATGGTGCTTGCGGCGCACGCGGAGGCGCCCTTCAAATCCGTTGCCGACGTGATCGCTGCGGCCAAAGCGCAGCCGGGACGCATCTCCGTCGCCACGCCGGGAAACGGCAGCGTCAACCAGATCGTGCTCGAATGGACGGCGCTAAATACCGCTTCCCGGTTTCAGCACATCCCCTACAAGGGCGGCGCGCCGGCCGCCGCGGCGCTGGCCGGAGGGGACATTCCGCTCGGCGTGCTGGCGAGCTCGTCGGTCGCCCCGCACGTCAAGTCGGGCCGTGCCCGCCCGTTGGCGGTGACCATGGCCAAGCGGTCGAAATTCAGTCCCGACTGGCCGACGCTGCAGGAGGCAGGCGTGACGGAGGTCGATGCCTCCAATTGGACCGCGCTGTTCGCGCCGAAAGGCACTCCCCAGTCCATCATCGACAAGCTCAATGCTGAAGTCGTGAAGATCCTCAACCTGCCCGATGTCAAGGAGCGCTTCGCTGGCGGCGGGGTGGAAACCATCCCATCGAGCGCGGCCGAGTTGGACGCGCGCGTGAAACAGGCGGCCGAGCGCTACCGCACGATCGTCCAGAAGGCGAACATCCGGCCGGATTGATTCCATTGCGGCGCGCGGCCGCCCGCGATCGGCCTCATGCTGAGGAGCCCGCGAAGCGGGCGTCTCGAAGCATGGGGCCGCCGCATCCTTCGAGACGGGCGCTCGCGCGCCCTCCTCAGGATGAGGCGGATCAACGCACGAGATCGCGCTAAATGATGCGCATCCGTTCGCCGAAGGATTTCTGGGCCGGGCTGATTTTCATCGCGATCGGCGGCGGCTTTGTCCTGCTCGCGCAGCAATACCGGCTCGGCGATATGCATCGCATGGGACCGGCCATGTTCCCGACGCTGGTAGGAGCGCTGCTTGCGGCGCTCGGACTCATCATTGCGGTGCGCGCCTTCGCGCTCGACGGCGCGGCGCTGCCGCGCGTCGAGGCGCGGCCGATCGGCGTCTCGATCTTGGCTATCGTGCTGTTCGGGATCGCGCTGCAATGGCTCGGCCTCGTTGCCGCCGTCGCGGTGCTCGTGCTCGTCGGCGCCTATGCCGCGCGCAATGTGCGCCCGCTGGAGAATCTCGCGCTTGCGGCGGCGCTGATCGCCTTCTCGGTCGGGGTCTTCGTCTGGCTGCTCGGGCTGCCGCTGCCGCTCTGGCCGGCTTCGTGAGCAAATGGAAACGCTGTCCAATCTCGCGTTCGGTCTCGGCGTAGCGCTGAGCTGGCAGAATCTTCTTTACTGCTTTATCGGCTGCTTTCTCGGCACCCTGGTCGGCGTGCTGCCCGGCATCGGTCCGGTGGCGACCGTCGCGATGCTGTTGCCCTTCACCTTCGGGCT
>CBFGVM010000332.1:0-4985 GCA_965652015.1 uncultured Alphaproteobacteria bacterium | reverse complement strand
GGGCTCTCCCCGCGCGCGTGCCTCGAACGGGTGCGGCGCCTGGAAGCCGCCGGCGTCATCGCCGGATATCACGCCGTGATCGAGCTCGGCCGGCTGTCGCGGCCGGTCAACGTGTTCGCCGAAATCGTGCTGGAGCGCCAAGCCAATCGGGGGCGCTTTGAGAAGCGGCTTGCCGCCCTCGACGAGGTCGTCGAGTGCTGGGAGGTCAGCGGGACCGTCGATTACGTCGCGCGTTTCGTTTGCCCGGATCTCGCGGCCTACGAGGAGCTCACCACGGCGTTGATCGACGATGAAACTCTTGGCGTCGCCCGCATCGTCAGCCACGTGGCGTTGCGGCCGGTGCGCCGCTTTAGCGGCTATCCCGCATCGCTCCTCGGACAGCAACTGGTGAAACGTTGAGCCACCGCCGTTTCCGCCGCGCCGCGCCGCGTTGACCGCCGAATCGGCGGCGGGGTCGCCTGACTTCCGCCAGCACGAGCCGCAGCCGCGACATAAATGCAATCCGCAATGCGAGCGGTGATTCGCCCGCAGCGATGCGGAGTCGTGCCATGAACGCGATCGATCTCGAGACCCGATACAGCGCGCATAACTACGCGCCGCTTCCCGTCGTGCTGACGCGCGGCCAGGGCGCGTATCTGTGGGATACCGCCGGACGGCGCTACGTCGACATGATGAGCGCCTATTCGGCGGCGAGTCATGGCCACGGTCATCCGCGCATCCTCGCTGCGTTGACGGCGCAGGCGAAGCGCCTCGCCGTCCCCTCGCGCGCCTATTACAACGACCGACTTGGCCCGTTCCTCGCGGAGCTGTGCAGGCTCACGGACCTCGACGCCGCGCTGCCGATGAATACCGGCGCCGAAGCGGTCGAGACCGCGATCAAGGCAGCGCGCCGCTGGGGGTATCGCGTCAAGGGTATCGAGCCCGGCCGCGCGGAAATCATCGTCGCCGCCGGCAATTTCCACGGGCGCACCACGACCGCCATCTCGTTTTCGACCGAACCCGAATATCGCGACGGCTTCGAACCGTTCACGCCCGGCTTCCGTCCGGTGCCATTCGGCGATCTCGCCGCAGTCGAGCGCGCCATCACCCCGCAGACCGCTGCGGTGCTGATCGAGCCGATCCAGGGCGAGGCCGGTGTGATCGTGCCGCCGGCGGGCTTCATCGCCGGCCTGCGCCGCATCTGCGATGCGCACCGCGTGCTGCTCATTCTCGACGAGGTGCAGTCCGGCCTCGGCCGCACCGGCGCCTGGTTCGCGTTCCAGCACGAAAACATCCGTCCGGACGGCGTGATCCTGGGCAAGGCGCTGGGCGGCGGCATGCTCCCGGTGTCCGCCTTCGTCGCGCGCCGCGAGGTCATGGACGTATTCACGCCCGGCTCGCACGGCTCGACCTTCGGCGGCAATCCGCTTGCGGCGGCCGTGGGGCTCGAGGCGCTGCACGTAATCCACGACGAGGGGCTGGTGGAGAAGAGCAGCGCGCTCGGCGCCCACATGCTCGAGCGGCTGCGCGCGATCGAGAGCCCGGCGCTCGCAGCCGTGCGCGGCCGTGGGTTGTGGGCCGGCGCCGAGATCGCTCCGGACATCGCGAGCGCGCGCGAGGTCTGCGAGCGCCTGCTGGGCAAAGGCGTGCTGTCGAAGGAGACGCACCACACCGTCGTGCGGCTCGCGCCCCCGCTCGTCATCGCGCGCGACGATCTCGACTGGGCACTCGACCGCTTCGAGGAAGTTCTGCATGAGCTCGACGGCACGCGCCGGCGCGCGCGTGCGGCGTGAATGGGCCAGAGAAGGACGGGGAGACGCGAATGACGCGACTTAACGGTTCGACCGCGCGGTTTCTGATGTGCCCACCGGAGCACTTCGCGGTCAGCTACACCATCAATCCGTGGATGGACCCGAAGCGCTGGGCCCGCGATGCCGACGCGCACGCCGCGGCCGAGCGTGAATGGCAGGCGCTCTATCGCAAACTGCTTGAGCTCGGCGCTGCGGTCGAACTGATCCCGCCCACGCCTGGCCTGCCCGATCTGGTCTTCACCGCGAATGCGGCGGTGGTGCTCGACGGCAAGGCGCTGCTGGCGCGTTTCCGCCATCCGCAGCGGCAGCGGGAGGAAGGACATTTCGAAGCGGCATTCCGATCGTTGCAGGCGCGCGGACTGATCGATTCCGTGCGCAAGCTCCCCAAGGACCTCGTGCTCGAGGGTGCCGGCGACTGCGTTTGGGACGCCCGGCGCAAACTGTTCTGGATGGGCTATGGTCCGCGCTCGGACGCGAACGCAGCGCATGCGGTCGAGGAGATATTCGAGCAGGACGTTGTCGCGCTCGAACTCGCGGACCCGCGCTTCTATCACATGGATACCGCGTTTGCGCCGCTGCCCGGCGGCGAAGTCATGTATCTGCCACGCGCCTTCACCGCGGCCGGAAGAGCGGCGATCCATGAGCGGGTCGCGGCGAACGAGCGCATCGAGATCGCCATCGAGGATGGCTGCCGCCTTGCCGCCAATGCCGTCGCGCTCGGCAACACGCTGATCATGTCCGGCTGCGGGCGGCGCCTGCGCGCGCAACTCGGAGCGCGTGGCTACGATGTCGTGACGACGCCGCTATCCTCGTTTCTGCGCAGCGGCGGCTCCGCCTTCTGCCTCACGCTGCGGCTCGACCGCCGGTCGGTGCCGCTCGCGAGCGTCGCACCTGAGGCCGCGGTGGCCTGACCGGCAGTTCGCGCAAATGTCCCCTGACAAGCAGCGCGAATTTGATCTAAGCTTCCTCTCAACTTAGGCGTGAAGCCAAACGGTCCGCCCGGAGCAATCAGGGCGGCTGCAGAATGCGGCGGCGCCCGAGCGGGACCCCACGGGAGGAGTGCAGCATGCTCAAGAGCAAACTTTCGCGCCGGCGCTTTCTGACAACCAGTTCGGCATCGATCCTTGCGATGCCCTTTGTGCGCGGTGCCCACGCGGCCGGCAAACTCTCGATCGGCTTCTGGGACCATTGGGTGCCGGGCGCCAACAAGGCATCCCAGACCTTGTGCGAGGAGTGGGGCGCCAAGGAGAAGGTCGAGCTCTCGATCGACTACATCACCTCGCAGGGCAATAAGAACTTGCTGACCATCGCCGCCGAGGCGCAGGCCCGCTCCGGCCACGACATTTTCGCCTTCCCGACCTGGCAGCCCGCCGATCATGCCAATCGGTTAGAGCCGGTCGACGACATCATGACGGAGTTGATCAAGCAGAATGGCGCGGTCAACCCAACGGTCGAGTATCTGGCGAGATCCGGCGGCCGATGGGTAGCCGTGCCCGCCGCGGTGGGGAGCCAGATCAAGGGGCCGTGTTCGCGCATCGACTTGATGAAGAAACATGCCGGGATCGACGTGCAGGCGATGTATCCGGCGGGTTCGCCGCCGAAGGCGGATGCGTGGACGCTCGACGCGATGCTCAAGGCCGCCGAGGCTTGCCACAAGGCGGGATATCCCTTCGGCATCGGACTCGGCGTCACGGAAGACAACGTCGACACCGCCGGGGCAATCTTCCAGTCGTTCGGCGCCAACCTGGTCGATGCCAAGGGTAACGTCGCGGTCAAGTCGGACCCGGTGCGCCAGGCGCTCGAATACTACAAGAAGCTTGCGCAGTGGCTGCCGCCGGACGCGCCGGCTTGGGACAACGCCTCCAACAACAAGTACCTGATTGCCGGCAAGGGCTCGCTGATCATGAATCCGCCAAGTGCGTGGGCGGTCGCCAAGCGGGATGCGCCGCAGGTGGCGGAGCAATTGTGGACGCACGGCATGCCGGCCGGTCCGAAGGGGCGCTACGCGCCGTTCCTTCCGTACTTCTACGGCATCTGGAACTTCGGCAAGAACAAGTCGGCGGCCAAAAGTCTGCTCGTCCACCTCTCCCAACCATCGGCGGTCGAGAAGATGGTCGACGCGAGCGCCGGCTACGATCTGCCGGCGTTCGAAAAGCTGACCACCTTCAAGGTCTGGGCAGAGGAGGGGCCGCCCAAGGGCACGCTCTATCACTATCCCAATCCGCACAATCACCAGATTCTGTCGGTCGCGGCGCAGCCCGCGCCGCCGAAGATCGCCGTGCAGATTTATACTCAGGCGATCCAGACCAAGATGGTGGTGCGGTTCATGCAGGGCGAACCACTCGAAAAGACGCTGGCCTGGGCGGAGACCGAGGTCGAAGGGTTCATGCGGACCTGAGCCTGCGCTCGCGGCGCCGTCTGCTGGACAAGGGCGGACTGCGCCGCGGCGCGCGGCAGCGGACTCCTTCGCCGGGTGCGGGTGCCCGCTGCCGCCGATGACGCGTAACGGATCGCGGGCTAGCGGCGCAGGGGCGAACGCGTCACCTAGTCCGGTTGCCGTCGGAGAGTGAGTATGGTCGACGCGACCTTGGAAGCGCTTGCGATGGCGGGCGGGCGCCGCCGGCGCTCGGCGCTGCGTAAGGCGATGCAGCGCAAATCGACCATCGCGTTCCTGATGACGCTTCCGCTGATCCTGCTCGTCGCCCTCCTCGTTCTCTACCCCGCCTTCTACTCCATCCATCTCGCCACGCTGAACAAGTCGATGGAGCGCTTCGTCGGGTTCGGAAATTTCCTGTTCCTGTTCAAACGCGAGACGTTCTGGATGGTGGTGCAGCAATCCTGCATCTTCGCCATCACCGCCGTCATTTTCAAAGCGCTGTTCGGATTCATCGTCGCGCATTTCGTGCACAACATCCCGAATCGCGGCCAGCGCAAGTGGCGCGGCATGCTGTTGGTGCCCTGGGTCATTCCCCCGGCGATGAGCTGTCTCGCTTGGCTGTGGCTGTTCGACCCCTCCTACAGCGCGTTCAACTGGATTTTGGATAAGGTCAACATCGCTCCCATCGCCTGGACCGGCGACGCCTATTGGGCGCGCTTCTGCGTCATTCTGGTCAATGTCTGGATCGGCGCGCCGTTCTTTATGATCATGTATCTGGCGGCGCTGAAATCGGTGCCCGAGCAGCTCTACGAGGCCGC
>CBFGVM010000331.1:0-4987 GCA_965652015.1 uncultured Alphaproteobacteria bacterium | reverse complement strand
GAAACTTTCCCGTCTTCTCGGCGAGTTACAAGAGGATCGCGCCGGACTCGATCACGGTATAAGGCTTGACTCCTGGTCCCTCGTGATCAACGATGACCGGGATTTTGTTGTTGGGGCTGATCTTCGCAAATTCCGGTTTGTACTGCTCGCCTTTCCACACGTCGACGAAGTGTTCCTTGTAGGGCAGCCCGCATTCTTCGAGCATGATGTAGATTTTCTGCACGTTGGGGCTGGTGAGCGCGTAAAGATCGATCCTGGCGATGGGCCTGTGCATATGCGGAGAGGCGGCAACGGTACCGAGCAGCGCGTTCGGGGGCAAGCATCCGAAACTGGGCACGCATCGCCGCTTTTTCGCCCCCTGACGTGGAGTTAAAATACAGGCCCCCACAGAAGCGCTGGCAGCGGGAGCGTTGGGTCAGTGGCAGAGAACAAGCGATTGACCGGCCGCATCGCGGCCGAAAACATCAAGCTGATGGCCGTGCCGCGCCCGCCGCAGGGCGCGATCGAACGCCTGATCGCGCTTGGCGATGCGACCGGGATCATCTCCGACACAATGGACGAGCTCGGCATGCCGAGCGGCGTCATCGGCGCATCGGTGCTCAAGCCGACCATCCCCGGCCGCACCATCGCGGGACCGGCGCTGACCGTGCGCAACATCCTCCAGCGCATCAACCCAATCGAAGGAGCGCGTCAGCACGTCAACCGGATGGCGGAGTTCGAAGCGCACAACCTCGCGCAGAGGGGAGATGTGCTGGTGATCCAAGGCGTGGCCGACATATCGAATATGGGCGGCATCTCCGCGCAGACCGGCAAGCGTCAGGGGGAGATCGGCGCGATCGTTCATGGCGGCGTGCGCGACATCGCCCATTCCCGCGCGATCGAATATCCCATATGGGCGAGCGACTTCACTCCGGTCACCGGAAAGTGGCGCCTTGAAACGGTGGAAATCAACGGCCCCATCCAAATCGGAGAGGTTCGCGTTGCGCCCGGCGATATCGTGCTCGCCGACGATACCGGCGTGTGCTTCATTCCGCGCGATGTCGTGCTCGAAGTGCTCGATGCGGCGGAGCAGAAGGCGAAGGCCGAGGCGGTGCGCTGCAAAGCGATCGACGATGGCGTGCCCGTGCCCGACCTTTCCCGCGCGACGTATGGAGAGAAATAGCTCGCAGGGATAGACCGAGCCGAAGGCGCCGTTCGGCGGATTGCGCTGCGTCAATCCGCCCGGCGAGTGAACCTGGCAGCGTCATTGCCGGGCTTGACCCGGCAATCCATCGTATCGGAATAAGGTACTTCTTTTCGATAGATGCCCGGGTCAAGCTCGGGCATGACGAGTCGAGGGTTACGCCGTGCAGCTTTGTCGACGCGCAAGCTTGATCATCTTGACGGCCGGCATCGTCGGCCTGGGTGCGCAAGCCTCGGCGCAAACGCCGGAGCAGTTCTACGCGGGCAAGACCGTCGATTTCGTCATCGGCTACCCGCCGGGCGGCAGCAACGACACCCTGGGACGGCTCGTCGCCCGGCACCTCGGCAAGCATATCCCTGGAAAACCCACCGTCGTGCCGAAGAACCAGCCCGGTGCCGGCAGCTTCCTGGCGGTCAATGCGATCTTCAACGTCTCCCCCAAGGACGGCACCGTGATCGGCATCGGTGCACCGACCACTCCGCTCGACGAGAAGCTCGGCACCCAGGGGGTACGCTTCAAGACCGCCGAGCTCAACTGGATCGGCCGCCTCGATTCCCTCGTCAACATCGTATTCATGTGGAAGACATCGCCGGTCAAAACCTTCGCCGACGCGCAAAAAATTCAATCGACGCTGTCGGCGACCGGGATCGGCTCGACCGTTTCGATCTATCCGACCGTCATGAACAATCTGTTCGGAACGAAGTTCAAGCTGGTCATGGGATACAAGGGATCGAGCGAAGCCATGCTTGCCGTCGAGCGCGGCGAGGCCGAGGGCCACTCCACCTCATGGACGGCGCTCAAGGTGGCCCATCCCGACTGGCTGCGCGATGGCAACGTGACGGTCCTCGTGCAGTTTGCGCTCAAGCGGCACGCCGACCTCCCCGACATTCCCACCGCCGTCGATCTCGCCCGCAACGACGAGGAACGGGCGATCGTGCGCGCGATCATGAACGCGACCGAAGTCGGCACCGCTTTCTTCACCACGCCCGGCGTTCCGGCGGATCGGTTGACCACGCTGCGGCGTGCGTTCGACGCGACGGTTCGGGATCCGGAACTGCTCGCCGATGCCGAGAAGATCCGCGTCGGCGTTTCCCCGATGACGGGCGAAGAGCTGCAAACGCTCGTAGCCGAGGTGAGCAATCTGCCGCCCGGCTTACTGGAAAAAGTTCGCGCCGCTTACACGCCGCCGCGAGCAAACTGAGCGCAAGCACGAGGCGTTCAGTCCTCTTTCGCAGATCCCGGCAAGCGCGGTGACGAGTCCGTCGCCGGAGTCGAAGACTCAGGATGCTCCGCGGCTGCAGGCTTGGGAGAATCCGCGCTGCTGACCTTCGCCCATTCGACGAGCCGCCACGCTTGCTGATCTGCCCGCAACAGGGCGTTGCGGTACTCGGGACTCTTTTTCAGGCCGCGTCGCTCGAGCTCCAGCGATGTGCGATAGAGCTCGTCGAGGAGCTCGGGATGCCACTGTCCCAACCGTTTGTCGGCTAGGAGCTCGGTCGTCAATCGTTGGAATCTGGCAATGATCCGGCTGTCGTCGGAATCCATGACCGCCCTTTCGTCCAGGCGGCGACTCGGCTTCTGCCGTCCACCGCCTCGAGAGATTCACGCAGCGATCGTCTTTCCGCTGCCGCCTTAGCTGCTGCGGTGCGCGGGCAAACTAATGATCGCTTCCCCGCTCGCGCGTTCATCGCGAAGGCTTGCGCGTCGAATTGAGTGTAGCCATTCGATGTGCTCCGCCAGACCCAACCAATGGTTCGCGACCTCCGCAAACGCGGCTTTGACGTATGGGTCCATTGCTGCGGCCGCGGACTGCCTGGCGACGATGGCCCGTCGGCGGTAATACGTCGCCTGTACATCGATCATGAAGCCCCCCGTTTGTTGTCATCGGGCGACATTGCAATACAAATCAGTGCCGGATTGCGGTGCGATTCAAAAAAACTCAAAGCGTTGCAAAAATCGCACAGAGTTCCGACGCCGAGCTTCGGTCTCTCGCTTGCAAACAAAATCATTGAAGCGAGATCAGTAAGGCAGACGTCTTCGGCGGAGGCCGAATGATGCCTCCGGAACGGAATCATTCCACTGGCGTGACGCGGGAAAGTGTGCAGGCCCCCTGCAGATGAAATTGCCATTGCCGAACGTGTTAATTCCCATCCTGGCCGTCATCGTTGTTGTGGCCACGGCTGAAACAGCGTTGCCGCGCACTAAGAAGCACCGCGTCGAGCGTCCTCCCCAGCCGGCGCTCATAGAGGAGGAGCACGCGACCCCGATCGTATCGTCATGCAGGGACTAAAATGGCCAAACGGCCGGCCCGGACCGAGGATCAGCCAAAGGAACGGGCGGCGCGCCCGCCAACCATTCCGCGCGGCAGCAGCACCTCTCTGCCGCCGCTCCTCGCGCCCAGCGTGCCGGCGGCAATCGTGTCCCAGCCCTCTGTGGGTGTCTACAAACCGCCGCCAATCAATAGTTTTAGCGACCGCGTGACCCAGTGCCTGCACTCGTTTCCGCTCACTGCGGGCCTGGGAAATAACCCTACCAACCGTGACTTTTACGTGCGCTACTGCGCCAACTGACTGCAAAGCCATGCAATTTTTGACGGTCTCTGCCACCTTTTAGCCATGGTGGGAGGGTCGCCTATGGGGGCGGGAGGGGGATCTTCCGCACGGGGAGGCTGTCATGGCCAATGTCTTGAATGACATCTTGCTATTTTCCTGCATCGCTGCGTTCGTCACCGGGATCGTGCTCGCGGCGGCAAGTCTGCTCACCTGATCGAACAGACCAAGGAAAGAGATGAAAGAGCCCGGCAGCCGCAGCTGCCGGGCTTTTTCTATACCCCACCGCCACCATGGCATTGACACGACGGCAGATCCTACAAGGCGCCACGGCATCGGCGAGTCTGCTGAGCATGCCAGCCGTTGTGACGCGAACTTTGGCCGACGCCTTCGCTCCGGCGTCGCTGCGGTCCGGGGAAATGCTGCCCGACCCGGATTTTTCGCTGCTGAGGCCGACTGACCCGTACCTCGTCGGCATTCGGCCGCACCGCGAGGGCGGGGTGTGCCTCAAGCTCGACGATGACATCATCCCAAGCCGGCACGGCTCCAAGTTTCTGATTCACAACTATGGGCATGGCGGCGCGGGTATCACGCTCAGCTTCGGCTGCGCCAGCGTGGTCGCGGACCATGTGCAAAGACTCAAGCGGGAGATGCGCCGACCGGCTGTCGCCGTGATCGGCTGCGGCGTCATCGGCCTGACCGTCGCGGCCGAGCTGCGCCGCAGGTGGCGGACCTTGCGCATCACCGTCTACGCCAAGGACCTCGACGTTCGCAGCACGACCTCCTTCGTCGCCGCCGGTCAGTTCGAGCCGTCGGGCATCTGCGACGAATACGAGAGCGAAGACGAGAAGAAGATCCTTGCCGACTATCTACGGCGCTCGCGCGATAGAATTGTCGAGCTGCAGAACTCATCGCGCTGGCACCGATACGGCATTGCGTTCAGACGAGACTATACGCTGGATCATTGGAATCGCGCCTACGACGAGTACACGCCCGATGATGTCGTGCCTCAGTATCGGTCCGGCACCCTTCCCTTCGCCAAACTGAACACGGTGGGCCGCGAATACAGAACCTGGCTCATCAACCCGACGATTCTGCTGCCGCAGCTCGTCGCCGAGCTGAGGCAAAGCGCCGTGCGATTCCGTAGACGCCAATTTGAAAGCAAAGACGACTTCGCGCAGCTCAAAGAAAACATCGTCGTCAATTGCACCGGCTATGGTGCGAGGGCATTGATGAACGACGAGGACGTCATCGC
>CBFGVM010000330.1:0-4992 GCA_965652015.1 uncultured Alphaproteobacteria bacterium | reverse complement strand
TCTCGCCCGAGCGGCTCGTCGCCTATCTCGGCCTCGACGTCAACAGCATGATCGGCGCCATCTTGCAGGTCGCCGTTCTCGTGGTGATCCCGTTCACCATCCTCGGCCAAGTGCTGGCCCGCACCGGCGGCGCCGATTTCTTCGCCGACATCTCGATGGCGGCCATGGGGCGCTTCCGCGGCGGCGCGGCGAAGATCGCGGTGGTGGGCTCGGCGCTGTTCGGAATGATTTCGGGCAGCGCGGTATCGAACGTGCTGGCCGTCGGCATCGTCACCATCCCGACCATGATCAGGTCGGGATTCTCACGCTACAAGGCGGCCGCGATTGAATCCGTCGGCTCGACCGGCGGACAACTGATGCCGCCGGTGATGGGCGCAGCCGCCTTCATCATGGCGGAGTTCCTGCAGGTGTCGTACGGCGCGGTCTGCATCGCCGCGGCCATCCCGGCAGTGCTCTATTACGCCTGCCTTTTCGTCCATGTCGATCTTGACGCCGCCAAGCACGGAATCGGCTCGGTCCAGGATCCGAATGCTCCGAGGCTCGCCGAGGTCATGAAATCGGGCTGGCATTTCCTGGTGCCCATCGCCTTTCTCGTCATTGCGCTGATCTACCCCGAAGTCCTGCTGCTGACCCCGGAGAAGGCCGCCATCGTCTCGACCGGCATTCTGATGGCGCTCACTCTCGTCTTCGGTTACCGCGGCAAGCGCCCCACCCCGCTCGGTCTCGCCAAGGCGGTCATCGAAACGGGACGGATCTCGCTCGACATCCTGCTCATCGGCGCCGCAGCCGGCGTGATGGTCGGCATCCTGGCTATTTCCGGCCTGGCGTTCAGCATGACGCTGCAGCTGCTCGCGCTGTCCGGCGAAAACGTGTTCCTGCTTCTTTTGCTGATCGCGGTGCTCGCCTTCGTCCTGGGCATCGGCCTGCCGACGGTGAGCGTCTACATCCTGACCGCCACGCTCTTGGCGCCGGCCTTGGTCAAGCTCGGCGTCACGCCGATGGCCGCGCACATGTTCGTCATGTACAACGGCATGCTGTCGATGATCACGCCGCCGGTTGCGTTCGCGGCCTATGCCGCCGCCAACATCGCACGTACCGACGGCTGGACCACGGGCTGGATCGCCTGCCTCGTGGGCTGGAGCACGTTCATCCTGCCGTTCCTGTTCGTGCTCACGCCGAGTCTGCTCATGGACGGGCCTACCTATCTCATCGGATGGAATTTCTGCCGGATCTTGTTCGGCCTGTTCGTGGGCACGGCGGCCATTGTGGGCTTCGGCCTCACTCACCTCGGCAAACCGGCGCGCTTGCTCTATGGCGCCGTGTCGTTGCTGATCGTGCTGCCGCCGGAATCATTTGCAGGCGGACACTACGTCAACTTCGTGGGCATCGCCGCCGCCGTCGTTCTCCTCGTGATCGAGCATCTGCGCCGCGGCAATCCCGCCGCCAAACCGGAAGTCGCGTCGTAACGGGCAGCCCGCGTGACCAGACTCAAAGTGTCACCCGCGGGCTTGACCCGCGGGTCCATCTTCTTATCCCGAAGCTGATGGATTGCATCGCAACTCGGGCTTGCCCGAGTTGCGCACTCTTATGCGCCGCAAGTCGGGTATACCCGACTTGCGGTGTCAAGCCCGGCAATGACGAAATCTCAAGCTCCGCGCCAATCTGTTCCGAGGTGAGGCACAGCCGAAGCAGCGCGCTAGTGCACCCCAGTATCCTCGCGCCAGATTCCGAGCGCTTCCTGCGCCGGGCGATCGGAGATGGAGAACAGCACCGATTCCTTGCTCGCCCGGTGCGAGTAGTGCTTCCACGGCGGCACCACGAACACGTCGTTCGGGCCCCATTCCAGCACCTTGCCGTCGACCGTGGTTGAGCCCTGCCCTTCGGCGCAGACGAAGACGGTGCCGTCGGTCGCGCGGTATGGCTCGCCCTTGAAGCCCTTAGGGAACAGCGCGAGATATGCGCCCATGGTCGGCAGCACCGGGCCGCCGTTGATCGGGTTGGCATAGCGCACGCGCGCGCCGTGGCGCTTGTCGACGTCGCCCGCCTTGAGCATGCGCTCGATGATCGGCCGCGTGCGCGCGTAGGTATAGTTGATGACGGGGCTGCGATTGAGCATGGCGGGCGCGCCGTCCGGCAACACACCCGAGCCGTAGAAGCTCAGCGAATCTCCATCCGCCCGGCTGGTCGGCTGGGTCGCGCTGGCGAACTGCTGGGCGAACGAGGTCTCGAAGAAATTGACCTGGGGAAAATCGAGCACGTCGAGCCAAAGCATGGGCTTGTCGGAATTGTTGCCGTGGTCGTGCGGAGCCCAGTTGGCGGTGATGACGAAATCGCCCGGCGACATGTAGGCCTTCTCGCCCTCAACCGCGGTGTAAGCGCCTTCGCCGTCGAGCACGAAGCGGATGGCAGAGGACACGTGCTGGTGGGCGGGGGCGACCTCTCCGGGCAAGATCATCTGCACGCCGGCGAACAGGGTATTGGTGGCCTTGGACTCGCCACGCATGCCCGGATTCTCCAGGATCAGCACGCGCCGCTCGGCCTCCTCCGCAGTGATCAGCGGACCCGATTCCATCACCAAGCGCTTGATGTCGTCGTAGTGCCAGATCACGGGGTGGCAGCGCGTGACCGGTTCCTTGGTGACGACGTTATTCATCACCTTCCACAGCGGGGTCATGTGGTGCTTGGCGATGCGGCCATAAAAGGCCTCTCGCATCGCCTCGATGTTGTGCTTGGGACCCGGGGCCTTACTCTCGGCTCGCTTGCTGGCGGTCGCGCTCACCATGGGCTCTCCTCGGTCGGATTGGGTGGCTCGGAATGGAGAATAATCCAAACCGGCAAATTAGTATATAATGAAACTATCTCCGCTTTAAAGGCCGGCAATCAGGTATTCACATTGCCGCCGTCGACCGCCAGCGTCTGGCCGGTGACGAAATCGCTCTCCGCCGACGCAAGGAAAACAAGTGCCCCCAGAAGGTCCTGAGGATGTTCGTCGCGCCGCAGCGAGCGCGACTGCACGGCGCGGTCGCGGGCGGTGTTCACGTGGCCGGGATTTTCGCTCAGCACCGTGTCGCTCAAGGTGAAACCCGGGGCCAGCGTGTTGACGCGGATGCCGTGCTCCCCGAGTTCGCGCGCAAGCGCGCGCGTGAACGCCATGATGCCGCCCTTGCTGGTCACGTAATGCAGCATCCAAGGGATGCCGCGAAAGGCGGTGCCGGAGCCGATATTGATGATCTTGCCGTAGCCCTGGGCGATCATGTGCGGGACCGCGTGCTTCACCATCAGGAATGGTCCGCGCAGGTTGACCGCCATCACCTTGTCCCACAGCGCCGCATCGATCTCGGTGCACTTGGTCTCCTGCAGCGGCGCGTAAAGCGCAGCGTTGTTCACCAGCACGTCGATCTTGCCGAAGCGCTCGATGGTCGCCGCGACCAGCGCCTTGACCGACGCCTCGTCACTGACGTCGGTGACGACGCTGGTGACCGAATTCGCCCCGTGCTCGGCGGCGATCTCCTCGGCCAGATCCCTCCCGTCGGCGATGTCGGCGATCATCACGCGCGCGCCTTCCGCCGCGAGCGCGCGCGAATAGTGCCGGCCGATACCCTTTGCACCGCCGGTGACGATCGCCGTGCGGCCGGACAGTCTCGCCATGGCCTTACTCCCTCGCGTTGACGCGGCGGATGAACTTCTCGAAGCCGGCGAGCTGCAGCTTGATCATGTCGATGGCCGTCTGATCCTTGAGCTCGAGCGTCTTCTCGTCGAATTTCTGCGCGGCGAAGGTGACGATCACCTCGGGCCGGCCGAAGAGGATGACATCGACCGAAGTGAGCGACTGCCGCAGGTGATATTGCATGCGCGAGCCGCCGAGAATGCCGCCGGCGGCCGATTGCAGCGCCACCGGCTTGTCCTTGAACGGCTGGTCCTTCATGCGCGACACCCAGTCGATGGCATTCTTCAATCCGCCCGGAATCGACCAATTGTACTCCGGCGAGACGATGATCAGCCCGTCGGCGCTGCGGATGGCGTCCGCCCAGGTGTTGACCTCGACGGGAAAGCCGGTCGCGTTCTGGATATCGAAATTATAGATCGGAAATCTCTCGAACGGTGGCGCATCGCGCAGCTTGATTCCGGCAGGCGCCAGCGCCGGCAATGTGCGTGCAAGCGCGGCGTTGTAGGAGCCCTTGCGCAAGGAGCCGCAGATCACGAGCACGTCGAGTTGCCGGTCGGTCATGATTCATCCCCCAAAGACGTCGAGAATGCGCTGTCAGCTCTTGGGAGCCACGCGCGCGATCAGCCCCGCAAACGCCGTCAGCTGCTGCTTGATCAGGCCGCGCGTGGTCTCGTCCTTGAGCTCGCCGGTCTTTTCGTCGAATTTGGACGCGGAACTGCCGATGAAGATTTCCGGCTTGTTGAGGGTGAAGGCATCGAGAAACATCATCGCCCGACGCAGGTCGTATTGCACGCGCGCGCCGCCGACCGGTCCGGCGGACGCCGATTGCAGCGCCACCGGCTTGCCGGCGAACGGCTGGTTCTGCAGCCGCGACACCCAGTCGATCGCATTCTTGAGGCCGCCGGGAATGGTGAAATTGTATTCGGGCGAGCAGAAGATCACGCCGTCGGCGGCGCGGATGGCGTCGGCGAGCGTATTGACCGGCGCCGGAAAGCCGGTCGAGTTCTGGATGTCGGCGTTGTAGAGCGGAAATTCGGCAAAGGACGGCGCCGGCTTGATGGTCATGCCGTCCGGCGCGAGCGACGGCAGCAGCCGCTGCACCATGGCGTTGAAGGAACCTTTGCGCAGCGAGCCGCAGATCGAGACAATATTCAAGTTGGCCATGACGGTCTCCAGATGTTGGATGAAATGTTGTGAATTATTGGCATCGACCTTTTCCGGCCTCATGCTGAGGAGCGCACACCGATCTCGGGTTTACCCGAGATCGGCGCTTTACGTGCGCAACTCGGGTAAACCCGAGTTGCGTGTGCGCGTCTCGAAGCATG
>CBFGVM010000329.1:0-5021 GCA_965652015.1 uncultured Alphaproteobacteria bacterium | reverse complement strand
GATGCCGCCGCCGAGCGCATCAAATCCGTGATGGCGAACGCGGAGCAGTCGATCGTGGGCGTGCGCGTCGGCGTCAAGAACGGCGGCTGCGCGGGCATGGCCTATACGATGGAATACGCCGAGCGGATCGAGGCGGCGGACGAGGTGGTCGAGGACAAGGGCGTGCGCGTGCTGATCGACCCAAAAGCCGTGCTGTTTCTGATCGGCACCGAGATGGATTACAAGGCCGACAAGCTCTCCGCGCAATTCGTGTTCAACAATCCGAACCAGACCTCCGCTTGCGGCTGCGGTGAATCGGTCAAGCTCAAGCCCGCGGCGCAGGCGAACTAGCCGATTATCCGCTCAGCTCTTGCCGTCAAGGGCCGCCGAACGTGTGCAGTAGGCGGTTCGCTCGGCGCCCCGCGGACGCCGCCAGACGAAACCTCCGCTGAGAATCGACAAACGCTGCGGATCGATGCGACGAACGCGATCAGCTGGTGCGATATCGCCGCAAGAAACGGAGTTTGGGCTGCGCAATCCTGGATTATTCCTTGCACATGTCATCGATTGCGATCGGTGGCTTCGCGACACAGACAAGGAAGGGTATCCAGATGAGCAAAGTAGAGGACAACAAAGCCATCGTCGGCCGGTGGTTCACCGAGTTCTGGGGCAAGACCTGCAATCTCGCCGTCGTCGATGAACTCGCTGCGCCCGACATGCTCCTGCAGTATTCCCTGCACGAGCCGCGCCGCGGCCGCGACGACATCAAAGCATTCATGACCGATTTCCGCAGAGCATTCCCGGATCTCAACTTCTGGGGCACGGCGGATTTGATCGCAGAAGGCGACTATGTCGTCGGCCAATGGGAAGGCGGCGGTACGCACACCGGTCCTGCCTTCAGCGACTTCCTGATGGGTTCGCTGCCTCCCGCGACCGGCCGGAAGATGCACTTCACCGGCACCACGGTGTTGCGCATTCAGAATGGCAAGATCACCCAAGAAATCGGTCTTGACGACGGCGTCAAGGCGCTGACCCAACTCGGCCTAATCAAGGCCGCGTGACCAACACAGCGCGTAGCCCGGATAGAGCCATAAACGCGTCAACGTGCGTTAGGCTCAGTCCGGGCTGCTGCTGTTGATGATGGCGACCTCGCGCGCTCATTCGAGGCAGCTGTCTTGTTCCCTCTGCCTCAGGCCGCGCGGCGGTAACGGGCGGCGAACTGTTCGCGGATGTGACGTGAGAGTTCGAGCGCGACGTCGGAAGCGCCTGTACTCGGCAGATGCAGATTGATGTGAAACGTCGGTAGTGGCGGCAGACCGGCCCCAAAGCTTAGGACCTCAAGCAAATTCGGCACTGTTGAGGCGAGCAACGGCACCACGGCGAGATCGGCCTCAACCGTTGCACAGAGTGATTCCATATTGCTGACTTCGCAAACCGGTCGCCAGTCGCGCCCGGCATGGTTCAGTGCCTCGATGACAACCGGCCGGAAGGCGCAGTCCTCGTCGCCAATGGATACCGGCAGTGGATCGCGCTTGTAAGCGCGGCCGTCGCGCGCGCCGACCCATACCAGCGGATCCGGCAGAAGCGTCTCGCCATTCGGCGGGCGATCGACCTCTGTTGTCAGCGTCAGGTCGATTTCGCGGCGCGCGAGCGCGCGCAGCAGCTTCGGGGTTGTGCTGACGACCAACGAAACGCGCACGCCGGGCCAGGCCTGATCGAAGCTCTTGAGGACCGGCGGCATATATGGGCCGACAATGTCGTGTGGCACTCCGAGACGCACCTCGCCCTTGAAATCGGGCGCCGTCATCAGTGCCCACACCTCGTCGTTGAAGGCGAGCAGACGCCGCGCGCGGATCAGAAGCCGCTCGCCGCTCGCGGTAAGGCGCAACCCGCGACGGTCGCGCTCGAACAACTGCCGCCCAAATATCTCCTCGAGGCGCTTAACCTGCTGGCTCACGGCCGCCTGCGTCAGGTTAAGAAGCCGCGCCGCAGTGGTCATCCCGCCAGTCTCGGCGGCAGCAACAAACGCCCTGAGAAGGGAAGTATCGATATTGTGCGGCATGGCTATCTCAATAAGCGATCATTATCCTGAGCATAATAGACATTCGTTTTCCTTATACAAGGCTTTCCGCTAACTTCCAGATCGCCCTGATGCCGCTTCCTTGGAGCCTGCCATGTACGCCCCGAGCATCCGTTCACACCTCCCGCGACAGCGCCAATGGACGATGTTTGACCTCTGTTTGGCGGCGGTGCGCGACTTGGCGTGGCTGATCGCCGCGATTGCCCATGAACTGCGCACCCGTCGCGACATACGGCGGCTTGCGGCAATGGACGATCGCATACTCAAAGACTTCGGGCTGGGCCGCAGCGAGATCGAGTACCGCGTGCGGTACGGCAGTCATGGATGAGGTTGTCGAGAAGCAAGGGGGCGGGGCTTCTCGTGGCGCTGGCCTAGTCACACCTCCTGGCTCCAGCCGCGAGCTAGGTCGGCAGGCACATGGCCGTCGATCGAGCCAGCCATTTCCTCCTCCTCGTGCGGAAAAGCTGTAAGCGGTCCGGACAGGTCGATGCCGCCGCGCTTGCAAAGCACGAGCAGTGACTTGCGGCTAAGCTATTGTTGAAAATCTCATCGCCCGGCAGTGCCACGGCGGTCATTGTTCGCCACTGCCTGAAAGCGCGGTCTTACAAGCGTGGATTCGCTTTCACCACGGTGCACGTCGCGGGTATACCGGGATGTGAGACGGCGGCCTCGGTGCTCACGCCTTGGCGCGAACCGGTCGCAGCAGAAACGCCGGCAAATGTCCGCCATCATCGGCATGCGCAGCGCGGGGCGCTGACTTCCGTCCGTGCCGCGGCCGCACCTCATCGAGGCGAGTGACCGGCGCAGGCTTGCTCTCGTGTCGCGCAGGACGTTCGTGTCGTTGCCCGCGACGACCACCGCGGTGTTCGCCCTTGCGGTGCTCACGCGCTTCCGTGGGCTCGCGGCTGGATGTTTGCGGCGTTTCGCTCATCCAGGGGATGGTCTGGCCGATGAGCTTCTCGATCGCCGCGATGCTCTTGCGGTCGGCGGGCGCAACGATGGTGATTGCGGTGCCGTTGCGTCCGGCGCGCCCGGTGCGGCCGATGCGGTGGACGTAATCGTCGGGATGATGCGGAACGTCGAAGTTGAAGATGTGGCTGACGGCGGGAATGTCGAGGCCGCGCGCCGCCACGTCGGAGGCGACCAGCAAAGTGACTTCATTCCTGCGGAACTGATCGAGCGCCGCCATACGGGCTGGCTGGTCCATGTCGCCGTGCAGCGCGATCGCAGAAAAACGATGGCGAAGGAGTGAGCGATGCAGCGCCGCCACCTCCCGCTTGCGGTTGCAGAAGATGATCGCGTTGGTCAAACCTTCGGCTGAGCGGATCAAACGGCGTAGCGTATCGCGCTTCTCGTGCGGCTCGCGGCCGGTCTTGACCAGCCATTGGGTGGTGGTGGCGACCGTGGTCGCTGGGGGCGTAACCTCGACCTTCACTGGATTGTGCAGGAATTGTTCGGTGATGCGCCGGATCTCCGGCGGCATGGTGGCGGTGAAGAACAGCGTCTGGCGGGTGAACGGAACGAGCTTGCAGATGCGCTCGATGTCGGGAATGAAGCCCATGTCGAGCATGCGGTCGGCTTCGTCGATTACCAGCAGCTCGACCCCGGTGAGCAACAGCCGCCCGCGTTCGAAATGGTCGAGCAGGCGCCCGGGCGTGGCAATGAGAACGTCGACGCCGCGGGTGAGCTTCGAATCCTGATCATCGAACGAGACGCCGCCGATCAGTAGTGCGACGTTGAGTTTTTGCCCCGCGCCGTACTTCTCGAAGCTTTCCTGAACCTGCGCGGCGAGCTCGCGCGTGGGTTCGAGAATGAGCGTGCGCGGCATTCTGGCGCGCGCGCGGCCGTGCTCGAGCTTCGTGAGCATGGGCAACGTGAAGGCCGCAGTCTTGCCGGTGCCGGTCTGCGCGATGCCGAGCACGTCGCGCCGTGCGAGCACGTGCGGGATGGCCTGTTGCTGAATGGGCGTGGGGGTGGTGTAACCGGCCGCTTGCACTGCGGCGAGAACTTTGTCGGACAAGCCGAGCTGTGAAAACGACATAAACCCTCGAGTCGGGACCATCCGGAGCCTAGCCGCGCCGGGTGACGGAACAACGACTAAAGTTGCGCGGAGACGGACGGTCGAATCCAACGGTCGAACCGTTTGCGCGGAACATAGTCATCCGCGGCTCAAAGTCAATCCTGCTGCACTGCAATAAGTCGAATTGTGGCTTAATTTTTTCCGGTCGAAAGGGGAGTCGGTGGTGCCTGAACCGCTGCCTAGCGTCCTCATCCCCGGCCTCAACTGCTCGGCGCGGCTCTATGCGGAGCAACTCCCCGTAATGTGGCGATTAGGGCCGGTCACGGTCGCCGACCATACCCGCGACGAGAGCATGGATGCGATTGCGGCACGCATTCTCGCTGCCGCGCCGCCGCGCTTTGCGCTCGCGGGGCTTTCGATGGGCGGCTATCTCGCCTTGACGATCATGGGGCAGGCGCCCGAACGCGTGCAAAAGCTCGCGCTGCTCGACACGACGGCGCGGCCGGAGACGCCGGAGCAAACCGCGCGGCGCAAGCCGCAGATCGCGCTCGCCGAAAGCGGCCGCTTCGCCGAGGTTCCGGCGCTGCAGTTTCCGTTCTTCGTGCATCGCAACCGGCAAGGCGACGACGCGTTGAGAGCGCGCGTGCGCCTCATGGCCGAGGAAACCGGGGCGGAGGTTTTTTTGCGCCAGCAGCATGCGCTTATCACGCGGCCGGACGCACGGCCGCTGTTGGCGACAATCAAATGTCCGACGTTGGTCCTCGTTGGCGACGGCGATGAGCTGACCCCGCCGGTGCTCTCGCGCGAGCTCGTTGAAGGCATCGCCGGATCGCGGCTCGTCATCGTTCCCGATTGCGGACATCTTTCGACCATGGAGCGTCCGGAGGCGGTGAACCGGGCGCTCGCCGAATGGATGAACGGCTGATCGTTGTGCCGTTTGCC
>CBFGVM010000328.1:0-5030 GCA_965652015.1 uncultured Alphaproteobacteria bacterium | reverse complement strand
AGCGATGCCCGCCGTATAGCCGGTATACGCGCCGCTGCGGATTGGTTGCCGCGCCGTGCGCGGATCCGAAGCGTCCCACGATTCTTTCCAGAGCTTACTGCTTTGCTGTGCGACATGTAGCATGAGATCGACCAGGGATTCCGAGCCGCCATTCTCGCGATGCTCGTGACGGTTTCGCTGACTGCTCGCCCGCGACAATAATTCTGTATACCAAATTACGCACGCGCTTGTATACTGATGCGGTCGCCGGGCAGAGGGGTTTCGAAATGTATGGAATCGGCCATCGTACGCTCGCCTGCGGAGTCTTCGCGCTTTTCACTCACCTGCTGATACCTGAATGCGCGACGGCGTTGGATAACGTCACGCTCATCACCGACTTCGGTTACAACGGCCGCCATGCCTATTTCTTCGTCGCGATCGAGAAAGGCTATTACAAGGATGCCGGTCTCGATGTGAAGGTGGTCCGCGGCCAAGGATCCGTCGATGCGATTCGGCAGGTCGGCGCCAACAATGCAATTGTCGGTTTTGCCGATACCGGCTCGCTCGTTCTGGCGCGCGGCAACGATCAAATTCCGGTCAAGCTGGTTTCGATCGTATATGCGAAGCCGGCGCCGGCGGTGTTCTGTCGCGAGGATTCCGGCATCAAGCAGCCCAAGGACCTTGAAGGAGCCTCAATCGCCAATCCAGCCGGCGGAGCGACGGTCGACATGTTTCCGGTCTATGCCAAAGCCGCCGGTATTGATGCGAGTAAGGTGAAATGGATTATCGCCGGCAGTGACTCTCTGCCCGGATTGCTTGCTGGCAATCGCGTGCCATGCGTTGGTCAGTTCACGGTCGGCGAGCCGCTTTTGCGTATGCAGGCGGCGCCCGCCAAACTCGTGCGTTTCGCTTTCGTCGATGCCGGCGTGAGCTTCTACGGCAACGGCATCATTGCGACCGACAATACCATCGCGACCAAGCCCGACATTGTCCGTCGCTTCGTCGCAGCCACGATTCGCGGCATGAAGGACGCGTTCGCGAGGCCGGACGAGGCGGGTCGGATCATCAACAAATACCACCCCGCCATCGACGTTGCGGTGGCGGAGGGAGAAACCAAAGCGGTGGCCGAACTGGCGCAAGTCAAGGACCGCGAGCTCGGCCTGATCGATCCCGCCCGCGTCGAAGAGACTATCAACGTCGTCAATGGCATCTTCAAGCTTAAGGCCCCCGTGGCCGTGAATGACGTCTATGCGCCGGGATTCGTATCGCATTGAACTCGGCTGTCGTGTCGACTCCACCGGGGGGCGCTTGTGAGTGTTGCACGAATAGCGGTGCCGGATCTCGTCTCAAACTCGTACTTTCCGGCAATCGCAGCGATCGAGCTCGGCTTCTTCGCGCGAGAAGGGCTCGATGTTGCTCATGAGCTGATCTTTCCGAACTACAAGGCCTACGAGGCGCTACGCGACGGCAAGATCGATTTCGTCGCAGGTCCAGCGCACGCCCTCTTTCGCGCCTTCCCGGAAGGTGAGGGAGCCAAGCTGCTCGCTGCGCTCGCGCAGGGAATGTACTGGCTTCTGGTCATGCGAACGGACCTCGTGGCGACGCCAGGCGACGTCAACGCCGTCAAGGGCCGCAAGATTGGTGCGGCGCCGCTGGTGGACCAGGGGCTCAAGCGCCTGTTGATCGACGCGGGACTCGATCTCGATCGCGACGGCGTGCGCATCGTCGGCGTCCCCGGCGCGAGCGAGCCAGGCGTCTCCTTCGGTGTGGCCGCGGCAAAAGCGCTTGAAGAGGGCAAGCTTGATGGATTTTGGGCCAATGCCATGGGGGCCGAGAACGCGGTCCGCAGGGGAGCGGGCAAAGTCGTCCTCGACGTCCGGCGCGGATTGGGCCCCCCGGCGGCGTTTCACTATACGATGCCGGCCTTGGTGACGAGCGACCAAGCCATCAAGCGCGATCCGAACATGGTCGCGGCCGGCGTGTGCGCCGTTGTGAAGGTCCAGCGGGCGTTGAAGGGCGATGTCGGCCTTGCCACAAAGGTCGGGCAGGCGTTGTTTCCACCAGCCGAGGCTGAGCTGATCGCGGACGTCGTCGCGCGCGATCTGCCCTACTATGACCCGAGCATCTCGGAAGCGGCGGTCGCGGGCCTAAGCCGCTTTGCCCTGGCAAGCGGGTTGGTGCAGAGACCACTCCCCTATGAACGCGTCGTTGCCGGGGAGTTTCGCCATCTCTGGACCGCCTAGTGGGGGAACGGGGATCATCGCTTGCGCGGATGATGAGGGAGCTTTTGGCTCGGTGAAACGCCGTGCAGCCGCGGCGCCGTCGACGTCAGGGTCGCTTGGCTGCCGGATGCTTCGCCTTTACGAGCCGATCGTAGTCGCTTTGGGTGCGCTGCGCATACGCCATGGCGAAAGACGCGAGCGCATCGTCCATGAGCTGGCTCTTGCCCATGTATCCCGCGAGAACGGCCGGATCCGCCGAACGCGCGTGCGCGCGGGCGAGCGTGCGCCCGCACAGACGCGCGTAGCTCCCCAGCGCCTGCCCTTCCACCAGCTCGCTGATCGTTCCCAGTCGCCGGTTCTTCAATTGCCGCACGTAGAAATATCGGCCTGACGCCGCATCTTCAGTCCAGCCCAGGAACACGTCGCTCGCCGACTGCATGACGCGTTGACCTTCGACCACCCGCCGGCCCGGATGATCCTCGAACTTCGGCCCGAGACACTCGAGGACGGATTTTCCCGCTTCCTTGATCTGCAGAAACAGCGGAGCGCCGTCGCCGCTCATGAACAGGCCGATCGCACAGAACGTGCCGACGCTTCCGACCCCGACGACCTTGAAGGCGACGTCCTTGAGCGCGTAACGCTCGATGAGGCAACGCCGCTCCGGTGCCAGGCGGTCTTGATAGGACGCAAACACGCTTCGCTCATCGACGCGACGCCGCGCGTCCCTCTTTGCCGTGAAATGATAAATGAGCGGCGGCCGGTCTTCGATGCGCGCCGCTTTGCCCTTCACCAAGTGCGGGAAATTGTCGTCCTCTTCCAGATGTCCGGCCGCCTTGGACACGATCGCGGAAAGCTTTTGTCGCAGCGAGCGGTCCTCGATCCGCTCGATCTCCCGCATCAGATCGATCTTGCTGTGCCAGATCTCGAGCGGCGACAATTTGGCGAGAACATGCATGCGGCTGCGATATGCTTCGACCGTTGCCGCCGCAAGCGCCCGCGCCCGTTTCCGCGGAAGCTTTACCGCCAGCGCGGCGACCGCGACGCTCGCCACCAAGCGCTTGAGGTCCACGGTGAAATCGACCCCGGCCAGGGTCTCGTCGAAATCGTTGATGTCGAAAACGACGTTCTCCTCCGGGGTCGCGAACGCGCCGAAATTCATGAGATGGCAATCGCCGCACGCCTGGACGGGGATGTCGGCGGCGACTTGATGCGTGAGATCCTCGGCCATCACCGCGGCGGCACCGCGCAGGAATGCGAACGGGCTTAAGAGCATGCGTTCGTAGCGCACCGGAACGAGCTCCGGCACGCGGTTGCGATCGCCCGCGGCCAGGATGGCGACGGGGTCGCGCGCGGCGGAGCCGAGCAGATCGGCGTGCCGTTCGCGCGGGACTTTTTTGCGCAGGCGTTTGCCGCGCTGGTAACGCTCGGCGTACGGGCCCCACGCGGCTTGAGTGATCTGGCCTGCGACGTAAAGCATGCGAAACACCGGTCTCGCTGCCGGCGCTCGCTACGCCGGGAATGGTCCTGCCGGGCACTGTAGTCGCATTCGAGCAGCACGGTCCACCGAGAGGTCAGTGCTATGCAGCCTAACCCAAGGCGACGTTCCACAGGCATGAGGTGCGGCGGATGCCGCCGTTTCATGCGTTATCCGCAGGTTGCCCGATCGGACCGAAATGGCAAACAAGCCCGTCACCTGCGCGTGCGGGATCGAAAATGAACTGAACTCGTTTCCTTCAAGAGGGAAGTGCGGAGGATGGTATGGCGAAAAGAGAAACACCGCTTGAACAGCGCGTGCGGCAGGAGATGGCCGACAGCTTCGACGAAGAGCTGGAAATGGAGATCGATGACGATCGACTGGACCAACTCCTTGCCGACGCGGCCGAACATCCGGACCGGGAAACGTTGGACCGCCGGATCTACTTCAAGGAGCTGTTCCGGCTACAGGGCGAGCTCGTGAAGCTGCAAGACTGGGTTGCGCACGAGAAACGCAAGATCGTGGTCCTGTTCGAAGGTCGCGATTCCGCCGGCAAGGGCGGCGTCATCAAACGCATTACCCAGCGGCTCAATCCGCGCATCTGCCGGGTCGCAGCTTTGCCGGCTCCGAGCGAACGGGAGCGAACGCAGTGGTATTTCCAGCGCTACATCGCCCACTTGCCTGCCGGGGGCGAAATCGTGCTGTTCGATCGCAGCTGGTACAATCGTGCCGGGGTGGAACGCGTGATGGGCTTCTGCACCGACGCTGATGTCGAGGAATTTTTTCATTCGGTACCTGAATTCGAGCGCATGCTGGTGCGCTCCGGCATCATTCTGATCAAATACTGGTTCTCCATCACCGACGACGAGCAGGAGTTCCGCTTCCTGATGCGGATTCATGACCCGCTCAAACAGTGGAAGCTAAGCCCCATGGACGTCGAGTCGCGGCGTCGCTGGGAGCAATACACGAAGGCCAAAGAGGCCATGCTCGAACGCACCCACATCCCGGAAGCGCCGTGGTGGGTCGTGGAAGCCGTGGACAAGAAGCGCGCGCGTTTGAACTGCATACACCATTTGCTCGACCAGATTCCCTATAAGGAAGTGAAACGTCCGCCAGTGGTGCTGCCGGCGCGCGTGCGCAACCCGGAATATCATCGTGGGCCGATTCCGAAGGAGATGTACGTGCCGGCCGTGTTTTAAGGATGCCGGCGCGGCGGCGCCCTTCGCCATTAAAGGCGCGCCATCACCACGTATATCGCACGGTGCCGGTGCCGGCGTAGGTGGAGGAGTGAGACGCGAATTCGCCGTCGAACTTGGCGAGAAACGAGAGGCCGTTGGCAACCCGCAACTCCGCGC
>CBFGVM010000327.1:0-5033 GCA_965652015.1 uncultured Alphaproteobacteria bacterium | reverse complement strand
CTTTGCGGTTGCGCTATTGAATCCGAAAACAATCGCATTCTTCACGGCCTTCTTACCGCAGTTCGTCGATCCCGGTTTGCCGGTTGAGCCGCAGCTCGCGCTGATGTGCACCGTTTCCGTCGTGCTCGCCGCGATCACCGATTCCTCCTGGGCGGTGGCGGCCGGGCTCGGGCGGGCGTGGTTCATGCAATCGTGGCGGGCGAAACTGTTGGGCCGGCTCTCCGGCGTGGCCTTGATTGGCGGCGGCGTGTGGTTGTCGTTGGCGCGGCGACCGGCATAGTGTCCGGCGCAGCCAACCTCGCGGCGAAAACAGCTCCCGCGCTCATTTGTCCTCTCGCTTTCGAGGCCTTATGATCGCCGTACGGAACGCGCGACGCGTGCCTGGGAGCACCGGATCCGCGCGTTAATCTAGAGACGGTTCAAACGCGCCAGACCACCTTGCGAAGGAACCTTCTGCTCGGCGCCGGCGTTAGCAGCTTTCGGCAAACAGTTTGGTTATGCGTTCTGAGACAGGCCGATCCGAGATGTCCGTGCCCGACGACGACACGAAGGTTGTTCGTTTGGGTACCGAGACGCTGTTTGCCATCGCCGAGCAGCTTCGTCGCATGTACGACGCCGATCTGCGCACCAAGCCTTCGGAGAAGCTCGAACGGCTGATGCGACGGATCGAACGGGGCGAGGACATTTCCTAAACAAAGATAAAGCGCCACGCGCCAGATGCGCTTCGCCGGATCTGGACGAAAGCCAGTCGGCGGAAGCGTCTGAGCAAGTCCGGATGGGCACATGTCCAGCAGCGAGATCGATGCGGTCCGCGAATTGCTGCGTTCGAAGCCGAGGCCGACAAGCTTTCCCGAGCGACGCCAGCGGCTCGATGCCATCGGATCGACCTCGCCGCTTGCGGACGACATCCGGCTGGAGCCGGTCGATGCCAACGGCGTTGCCGCCGAGTGGTCGCTCGCGCCGGGGAGCGATCCGTCGAAGGTGCTCCTGTTCTTTCACGGCGGGGGCTATTGCTCAGGTTCGATCGTCAGCCACCGCGGCATGGTGACCGAGGCTGGACGCGCGGCGCAAGCGCGCACGCTCGCCGTCGGCTACCGGCTCGCGCCCGAGCATCCATTCCCCGCCGCCATCGAGGATGCGCGCGCGGCCTATCGCTTTCTCGTCGATCAAGGCTTCGCTCCCTCCAAGATAGCGATCGGTGGCGACAGCGCCGGCGGGGGCCTCACGCTTGCGCTGATGGCAGGCGTGCGCGACGCGCGGGAGCCGCTGCCTGCTTGCGCTTGGCTGGTGTCGCCCTGGGTCGACCTCCGGATGACCGGAGCGAGCCTTGCGGAAAAGGCGGCCAGCGATCCGCTGATCTCGAAGTCCTATCTCGAGGAATTGGCGTCCGCGTATCTTGCGGGCGCCGATCCCACGAATCCACTGGTGTCGCCGCTGCATGCGGATCTCGCTGGGCTACCTCCGCTGCTGGTGCAGGTCGGCTCGGCCGAGACGCTGCTCGACGACGCGGTTCGCATCGCGCGACGGGCGGGAGCTGCCGACGTGCGGGTCAACCTCGAGATTTGGCCGCATATGATCCATGCTTGGCACCTATGGGCGGCGCAGCTGGAAGCAGGCCGCCGTGCGATCGCATCGGCCGGCGCGTTCATTCGCGCGCATTTGTAAGACCCGCGGGCACCGCGCCGGCCGCCCGATCGAATGGCAGCGGGCCGGCAACGATCACGCTCAATGCGCGCCGGCGTTTTCCAGGATGCGCGCGATCTGCGAGTAGCCGCGCGTGCGGGCGTGTTGGAGCGCCGTGATGCCATGTCGGTCGGGCACGGTGACATCGGCGCCGGCCTCGACCAACGCCTCAACGGCGGCCCGGTGATTGCGGCCGCCGTTGCCGAGCACGACGGCCTCGAGCAGGGCGGTCCGGCCGAAATCGTTGACGTGATTGAGAGGCGCTTTGGCCGCGATGAGGGCGCGCACGATCTCCACGTGACCGCGGTGGGCGGCCGCAATCAGCGCAGTGTCTTTGTAGGGGCCGGTGATCGCGCGTGCATCGGCGCCTGCCTCGAGCGCGATGTTGAGCATTTCGAGGTCGTTGTTCACTGCGGCAATCGTGATGATGTCGAAGCGCTGCGCCTCGAGGGCATTCGGATTGGCGCCGAGCCGCAGCAGCGCCCGCGCTGCCCCATGGCGGCGCAAGAACGCGGCAACGTGCAGCGGGGTGCGGCTGTTGGCATCCTGGATGTTGGGCTTTTCGCCTTGGGCGATCAGCTGCTCGATCTCGGTGGCATCGCCGCGCGCGGCCGCGTCGTGCAGCCCGGCATAGATCCGCAGCTCCCGCTCGCCGGGCGGCGTTTGCGCGAGGCTCGCCGCGCCGCCGAATTGGGCAGCACCGACCACCAGAGCAAGGCAAAGAATGGTTCGCGTCACGGCCAGGCCAACGGCCAAAGAAGGATGCGATGATATCACAGCTTGCCGGATCGGCCGCATAGGGTCATGGCGGCTCAGTGCGGCATGCGCAGCACCGGCTTGATCGTCGTTCCCTGCGAAGATTCCTGCGCTGCGCGATTGATCTCCGAAAGGGGATAGAACGTCGTCATGCGATCGACCGGCATTTTCCCCTGCATCAGGAAGTCGACCAGCTGGGGGATGAATTCCTGCGGATGGCTTTCCCCCTGGATTACGCCGCGCACCACGCGGCCGAACTGCAGGAACGGCATCTCCAAGGACACCTCTGTGCCGCTGCGTGCGCTGCCGAGAAGGACACAGGTGCCGGCCGGCATCAGCGCCTCGACCGCTTCGCGGAAGACCGCGGGCTGCGCCGACGTCTCGAGGGAAAAGCGCACGCCGTCGCCGGTGATCTTGCGGATGTCGGCGACGACGTCGGCGCGGCTTCTGTGATTGATGACGTGCGTGGCGCCGAGCGCTCGCGCCAACGCCAGTCGCGCATCGTGCACGTCGACGGCAATGATCGGGTCGCATCCGGCGATCTTGGCCGCCATCAGTCCGGACAGGCCGACGGCCCCTACGCCGAATACCGCAAACGAATCTCCCGTCCTTGGCCGCATCGAGTTGAGCACCGCGCCGGCGCCGGTCTGTCCGCTGCAGGCGAACGGGCCCATGAGCTCGAGCGGAGCGTCCTTCCTGACTTTGACCATATAGCGTTCATTGGCGATCGCGTGAGTGGCGAAGGAGGATTGCTGGAAAAAGGCGCTGTAGACCGGCGCGCTGCCCTTGCTCATGAGTGTGGAGCCGTCGGGGCGCGTGCCGGCCATTTTCAACTCGCGGTGCCGCATGCAATGGAACGGCATGTCGCGCCGGCAATTCGGACAGGCGCCGCACCACGGAAACGAGAGGACGACGTGATCGCCTGGGGCGAATTTCGTCACGCTCCGGCCGACTGCCTCTACGATTCCCGCGCCCTCGTGGCCGTAAACCGCGGGATAGGGCGTGTCGTAATAACCGTCGCGGCCGTGCAGGTCGGTCTGGCACATGCCGCTCGCCACGATCCTGACCAATGCCTCGTCCGGTCGCGGATCGGTCAGTTCGAGCTTGTCGACTGTGAACGCGGCGAACTTTTCGGGCACGACGGCGGCGGTGATTTCCATGACGGCTATCGCTGGTTGATGGCTGACCGGCAACGAGGGAAGAGCGCTCGGTTCATCTCGGGGGATGGTTGTTTCGCTACCTCCCATTCACAACGCATTATTTTGCAAGGGACAACGCGAAATCCTGCCAGGATTGTCACCCGCGAGGCGAAGTTCATCGTTCTGGTGTAACCAGCCGCGTAAGCCCATGAGAAGGAACAAGATTACCGAGCCCCCATCTGGGCGGATTGGCAACCTAATGGCGGCTCGGCGCCCTTGGCCCCGGCCGGCGCCGCTGTGCTTGCGCTGACCTTGCGGTCCCCCCGGAGTGCGCGCTAGACCGCGTTCATGCCGCGCGTCGCGCTTTTTCCGGGCTCATTCGATCCCGTCACCAACGGCCATCTCGATATCGTGCGCCAAGCCGCCCGGCTTGCCGATCGGCTGGTGCTCGCGATCGGCACCCATCCCGGCAAGATGCCCTTGTTTGCCGCCGAGGAGCGGCGCGCCATGGTCGAGGAGACCTGCGGTGCACTCGCGCGTGCGAGCGGCTGCGATTTTGCTTGCATCATGTTGGCCGATCTCGTCGTCGCCGCCGCGCAGCGCGAGGGCGCAACCCTCTTGATCCGCGGCCTGCGCAGCGCGACCGATTTCGACTATGAGATGGAAATGGCAGGCATGAACGCCACAATGGCGCCCGCGGTGCAGACCGTTTTTCTACCGGCCGCGCCGGCGGTTCGCCCGATCACCGCCACACTGGTGCGGCAGATCGCTTCCATGGGCGGCGACGTCTCGCCGTTCGTTCCGCCGCCGGTCGCCGCCCGCTTGAAAGCAAAGTTCGCCGGCACGTCCGGCCGTTGAACCCGGGAGATTGCATGATCCGCCTGTTTGCAGCTTTGACCCTTCTGATCTGTGTGACGCCTGCTCTCGCGCAAGTCCAACTGCCGCCCGGCGCCGATCCACAGAACACGCTTCTGATCGATACCAAATACGGACGCATCGTCGTCAAGCTGCGCAACGACATTGCGCCGAAGCACGCCGAGCGCCTCAAGTTGCTGGCGCGCGAGAAGTATTACGACAACGTGCCGTTTCATCGCGTCATTGCTGGCTTCATGGCGCAGACCGGTGACGGCGCGCGCGGCGACGGCACCGGCGGCTCGAAATATCCCAATCTGCCGGCCGAATTCTCCAACGTGCCCTTCAAGCGCGGCGTTGTCGGCATGGCGCGCGCCAACGATCCGAACTCGGCGAATTCGCAGTTCTTCATCATGTACGCCGATGGGTCATTCCTCAACGGGAAGTACACGGTGGTCGGAGAGGTGCTCTCCGGCATGGAGGTGGTCGATAAGATCAAGAAGGGCGAGCCGGTGGTCGATCCCGACCGCATGACCCGAGTGCAGGTCGCTGCCGACGCCAAATGACGAGGAGGATCGGTGCGCACCGCCCACGCGCTGATCG
>CBFGVM010000326.1:0-5050 GCA_965652015.1 uncultured Alphaproteobacteria bacterium | reverse complement strand
GGCCCGAACTGCGGCGAAATCTCGGCGGCAGCGGCGGGCAACCTGGCTCCAGGCGAGGTCATCCCTTTTTCCAATGAGCCATTGGTAAGTGGCTGATTAACATTGCTCTTTGGATTTAGGGCATGACGAAAACGCTCGTCCGATGGGGGGTCGCCGGGGCAGCAACGATCTCGCAAAAAATCACAGAATTGTCGGGAACCGTACATTGGCTGTCGAGTTATCGGGTGCATCCGCACGGCTGGGATGGGGCATGCGCAAACCCGGGGACTACCAGGAAAGGGCCGCCCAGTGCCTGCGCCTGGCGCAAAGCACGAGCGACCCGACCAACAAGGCTCTCTTGCTCGAAATGGCCCAAACTTGGGTCAGGCTTGCCGAGCAAGCACGAGAGGCTTGGGCAACGCCTCCTCGCTGGGCGATTCTCTCAGATATTCGGTTCCCTTCCGATCAATGAGGCGGCCAATGTCCATGCCTTTCCCGCTTTTCGCGAAAGCCTGCTTCGATCCTGAAGCCACCAAGCTCATGGGCGACGTCTTCGAAGAAATAATCCTATCGTTGGACAGGGTGGGACGGCCGCGCGTCGTTCAAGAGGCGATCGCGAGGCAGGTCATCGAAGTCGTTGGAGACGGCGAGCGGGACCGGGAGGCGATCTATCAGCGCGTCCTGGCGTCGATGGCATCGAAGCTTCGGCTCGGGGCGGCCACGCGGCGCTGCGCGTGATTCACCGCTCACGGCCGGCATGTTCCTGTGGGCCAGGTTTCCCAGTGTCGATGATGCACTGGCGCTGACGGACAGCGCGACCAAGAGCGGCATCATGCTGGCGCCGGGCGTGGTGTTTCGGCCGCATCTGCAGCCCTCGCCGTGGATGCGCTTCAATGTCACCACCTGCGAAACCCGCGGGTGCTGCGCTGGCTCGAGCAGGTAGCGCAAGGAGGCAGTCCTCGGCAGGCGGCGGAATAATTGCGGCGCGCGACCCAACGAATCGCTAGCTTGGGACTTCCTTACTCGATCACCTCGTCGGCACGGGCGAGCAACACAGGCGAAATTTCCAGCCCGATCGCCTTGGCCGTCTTGAGGTTGATAATCAGTTCGAACTTGGTGGGGAAGGCGACCGGCAGGTCGGCCGGCTTGGCGCCTTTGAAGATCTTGTCGATGTAGACCGCGCTCTCGCGGGCCAGATCGAAATAATCCGAACCATAGGACATCAGCGCTCCGCGCGGCGGTCCGAGCCGATTGGAGGTCAACGCCGGCAGGCGATGTTTGATCGCAAGGTCGAGGACGTCCTTGGTCGTGCTTCCCTGGATGATGAGGCCGTCCACGCGCTTGCCGCTCAGGGACTCGAATGCGGGCTCGAGCGGTTGCCCCGGCCGGGTCAGGATGGTCTCCGCTTCCATGCCGGCGCGTGCCGCGGCGGAGTTAATCTGCGCCGCGTAAGGCGTGGCGAAGGGATCGAGCTCGTTGAGGATCAAGCCGATCCGGCGTGCGGCGGGAACGAGTTCGCGGATCAATTCCACACTCTTGCCCGCCACCTCGGCTCCGCCGCTCGACAATCCCGTGACGTTGCCGCCAGGCCGGGCGAGGCTGGCGACGAGGCCGGTCGCGACCGGCTCGCCCGCGCCTGCCATCACGATCGGAATTTCGCTCGTCGCCTGCTTCGCTGCCAATGCAGTCGGCGTGAAGAAGGTGACGATGAGGTCGACCTTGAGACGCACCAACTCGGCGGCTTTTTCCGCTTGCAGATCCGGTCTCGCCTCGGCGATGCGGACCTCGAGGCGCAGATTGCGGCCCTCCACATAGCCGGCCTCGCGCAGGCCTTCGCGGAGCGCTTTGAGCAGCGGGTCCGGATTCGGACTGGTCAGGGCGAGGACGCCGATGGTGTAGACCTTTGCCTGCTGCGCCTGTGCCGCTTTCGGCCAGAGAAATGCACGTGCCACCGCCGCGCTGCCGAGCAACGATATGAACTGCCGCCGCGTCATTCGATCACCTCGTCGGCGCGCACGAGAATTGCATCGGGCACGGAAAGTCCGAGCTCTCTTGCGGTCTTGAGGTTGACGGACAGGAGAATCCGCGTGGGCTGCTCGACCGGCAGGTCGGCGGGCTTTACGCCATCGAGAACCTTTCTGACGAAATAGGCGGAGCGACGGTAATTGTCGCGCCGCGAGATGCCGTAGCTGATCAGGCCGCCCGCCGCGGTGAGATCGGCATCGGTCGAGATGAGGGGCAACCGATGCTCAAGTCCGAGAGCCGCGATACGCGTTCCCCGATCCAACGTGGCCGCGTCGGGTAGCACCAGCAACGCGTCCGGCTTTCGTGCCGTTATGGCGAGAAAGATATCGTTCAGCTCGCCTGGCGCGTTCAGTGCGAACGGCTGGAGCGCGATGCCGCGAGCGGCAGCCTGCGCCCGCGCACTCTCCAGATACGCCGGGTTGGACGGGTTGGCAGGGTTGAACAGGACAGCGAAGACGGTGGCACGGGGAAGCAAACCGTGCAGGAACTCCACCAGCTTCGGGCTCACGTCCTGATTGAGGGTTGCCATGCCTGTCGTATTGCCGCCGGGCCGAGCGAGGCTTGCCACGATCCCGTTGCCGACCGGATCGTTCATGCTGGCCATAACGATTGGAATCGCGGACGTGGCGCGTTGCGCGGCGCGAGCCGCGGCAATCGTGCCGACAACGATAACGCGGGCGCCGCCGTCGACCAGTTCGCGGGAAAAGACCGGAAAGCGCTCGTATCGCCCTTCCGCCCAGCGCGGTTCGAACCTGTAATCCTTGTCCTCGATCAGTGCGTTCTCACGCAGGCCATGCTTGAATGCCTCTACGAGCGGAGCACTGGATTCAGCGGCCCCCGCACCGAGAAAGCCGATGACCGGCTTTTGTTGTGCGCGCGCGGCGAGCGGCCCTGCGGCGATGGCGCCGGCGATAAGGGTGATGAATTCGCGCCGTCTCACTCGATCACCTCGTCGGCGAGCGCGAGCAATTTGTCGGGGATCTCGAGGCCGAGCGCCTTGGCGGTCTTCACGTTGAGCACGAACTCGAACTTGGTGGAGCGCATCACCGGCAGTTCGGCCGGCTTTTCGCCCTTGAGAATCCGGCCGGCGTAGATGCCGGCTTGCCGGTAAGCCTCGGTGAGGCTCGCTCCGTAACTGATCAGGCCGCCGGCCACAACCGCCTCGCGGTTGAAGTACATCGCCGGCAGCGCTTGGCGAGCCGCCAGCGCGGCGATCAGTTCCGTGCGTGAGCTCAGGAATGCGCTGCCGCCAAGCAGTACCGCGCCCGCCCGGCGTTGCACGATGGTCGCAAACGCGCTCTCGATGTCGCGGTCGCTCGTCGCATTGAGAATCAAGAGCTGCTGCCCGATCGTTTGCGCCGCGGCCTGCACATCCTCTCGCTCTGCCTCGCCCGTCGGCGTGTCCGGATTCATGAGCATTGCGATCAACGTCGCGTTGGGCGCAAGTTGGCGCAGGAGCTCCAGTCGTTTTGAGCCCAGTTCGCCAGAGAAAAAGCTCACACCGGTGACATTGCCGCCGGGTCGGTTGAGGCTAGCGACGAGACCGGCTCTGACCGGGTCGCCGCCGGTCGCAAACACGATCGGTACCGTTGCTGTCGCAGACTTGGCGGCGATCGCCGAAACATTGTCGGCGACGATCACCGCCACCGGCCGCCCAATCAAGTCAGCCAGCAAAACCGGCAGCCGATCGGCGCGGTTGTCCGCCTGGCGATAGTCGACGGCAACGTTCTGGCCCTCGATGAGACCTGTTTCCTTCAGGCCGCGGCCGAGCGCGGCGATGAGCAGGTTGTTCGCATACGAGGGGTCCGGCGCACTGCGGAGAAACCCGACAACAGGCATTGCCGCGTGCTGTGCGCGCGCCGCGAGCGGCCAGAGAAATGAAGGCGCCATCGCCGCGCCGCCGAGAGCCAACATGAACTCACGGCGACCTATCCCGCTCATTCCCGCGCAAGCGGGAATCCAGGGGCCACGGTCCGTAGACCTGGGTCCCCGCTTTCGCGGGGACGAACGGACCTGTGTCTCGCGGCGTCTCACTCGATCACCTCGTCTGCGATGGCGAGGAGTTTGTCCGGTACTGTCATTCCAAGCGTTCTCGCAGACTTGAGGTTGAGCACGAGTTCGAAAGTGGTCGCCTGCTGCACCGGCAGCTCGCCCGGTTTCTCGCCTTTGAGGATGCGCCCGGCGTAGAAGCCAGCCTGACGATAGGCGTCCTTTTGACTCGGCCCGTAGCACATCAGCCCGCCGGCCTGCACGATTTGGCGATCATGGAAGCTCGTTGCCAGACGGTGGCGGAACGCTAGCGCAACGATTTGCTCTCGTTGCACAGTGAACTGTACATCGGCTGCAGCCACCACGGCATCGACGCGCTGTCTTACGAAGCCGTCGAATGCCGCTTCGACCTCACTCTCATTGCTCCCGTGTTCGATGCGAATCTCAAGCCCGAGCGCGCGCGCCGCGGCATGCATGTCCTGTGACTCGGATTCGATACTGGGGTTGGTCGGATTGACGAGGTAGCCGATCACGGTCGCCGCCGGCACCAATGTACGCAGCAATTGCAGGCGTTTTGCGCCCAGCGCATTGTAGAAGTAACAAGCGCCGGTGGCATTGCCTCCCGGCCGATTGAGACTCGCGACGACCCCAAGCGCCACCGGATCACCGCCCATCGCGAACACGATCGGGATTGTTGCGGTTGCCGCCTTGGCGGCGAGTGTCATGGGCGTACCGCCGCTCGAAAAGATCACATTCACCTGGCGGCGCACGAGATCGGCGGCGAGCGCCGAGAACGTGTTACGCTGGCCCTCGGCCCAGCGGTATTCGATCACTACGGTCTGACCCTCGGCATAACCGGCTGCGCTCAGAGCGTGATGGAACGCAGCCAAATAGTCCGCCACCTCAGCGCGTCTTTGGCCGTTGAGCACGCCGATTACGGGAAACGCCGGCTGTTGTGCGCGCGCCGCGAGCGGCCAAAGAAATGAAGGCGACGCCGCTGCGCCGCCGAGCAGCGATATGAACTCGCGCCGCCTCACTCGATCACCTCGTCGGCGCG
>CBFGVM010000325.1:0-5051 GCA_965652015.1 uncultured Alphaproteobacteria bacterium | reverse complement strand
CGCGGGTCGCAAGCGCGCGCACAGCGACCGTCATGGTCTGGGTGGCGGCGTTGCCGCCCTGACTCGCAACGATCGGCGCCAACACCGCCAGCGCTACCATTTTTTGCAGTTCCCCCTCAAACAACCCGAGAACTGAAGAGGCCAAAAAGGCGGTGGCAAGGTTGACCAGCAGCCAATTGAACCGCCCCCGCGCGATCGACCATACCGGGTCCGAAAGCTCCTCTTCGCGCCCCACCCCACCCAGCGCTCTGATGTCCTCCTCGGCCTCCTCCTCGATCACATCGACGATGTCGTCGAACGTGATCACTCCGACCAGCCGGTCGCCCGCGTCAATCACGGGGGTCGAAACGAGATCGTAACGCTCGAACAATCGAGCGACATCTTCCTGGTCGTCGGTGACCCGGACCGGGTGCATCTCCTCATCAATGAGTTCCTCAATCGGCACCGGCCGCTTGGTGCGCAATAGCCGGTCGAGCGCAACCGTGCCCTGCAGCCGGTTGGCGGAATCGACGGCATAAATCTCCCAAAACCGCTCCGGCAAATCGGGGTTCTCGCGCAGGTAATCGATGGTCCGCCCGACGGTCCAACTCGGTGGCACGGCGATGAAATCCGTCTGCATCCGCCGGCCGGCGGAATTTTCCGGATAAAGCAGGCTGCGCGCCAGCGCGCCTCGCTCCGAAGGCGGAAGCTGCTCGAGAACTTCGGCCTGCTCGTCCTTCGGCATATCTGCGAGGATTGCCACCGCATCGTCCGAATCGAGCTCGCGAACCCCTTCGGCCACTGTCTCAGCCGGAAGCTCCTCCAGGATCCGATCGCGGACGGCGGCATCGACCTCGGTCAACGCCGAAAAATCGAACTCCTGTCCCATCAGCTTGACCAGCCGGGGACGCAATCCCTCATCGAGGGCTTCGATCAGATCGCCAACGTCGGCCTGGTGTAGATCGGCGATCAATGCGCGCAGCGCCGCCGAGTCGTCGGCACCAATGGCCTGCGCAACGCGCTCGACGAAGTCCGCGCGTACCGCACCCTCTTCATCGCGCAGCGTGATCGGGGGCACGGGCGCCGGCTTTTCCTCGAGCATGTCGTGCCCTGGCGTAATTGAACGGATGATTCGTTGGGCTTCTACGCTCGGTGCCTTAAGCTGGCAATCGCGAAGGAAACACGACACCCGCAAATGGTCGTCAGCGTCGAGCGCTATGATCTCCGGCCGGTGCGATCGCCGCGCGAATGGAGCGCCTATCACGCCATTCGCCGGGATGCGATCTTCGCCGCCTTGCTGCCGGACCAGCCCTATGACGAATGCGACGCGGCCGAATTCGCGCCGGGGCATCTTCCCCATGTGCTGGTCTGCGACGGCGAGATCGTCGGTTCGGTGCGCATCGATCTGATCGGCGAGAAGGAGGCAGGGCTTCGCCTCATCGGCGTCCGCGGCGATCTCCAACGGCGAGGCCACGGCCGCGCTTTGCTCAGATTCGCCGAACAGGCGGCCCGTGCTCTCGGTAAGACCGAGATTGTGATCAACGCCCACCCGAGCTCCTTGGCCTTCTATGTCGCCAACGGTTATCGCGAGGGCGCATGGGACGACGCCGGACCACCGCGGCCCGGCCTCATTCGGGTGGGAAAACGCTTGCCGTAACATCGCGCCGTCGACAGCGCACAGACCCGAGTTCCAGCACCGTGTCGTTGCCGTCACAGGCGCCACAAATCGCCCCCAATCCCCGCCTTTAAGGGGTCATTAAATTGCCTCCCCCTACTGTTTGGGTAGAGTGAGCGCGAGACTCACCGTCGGGCCGGTGGCGTTCCTTCAGATTGGTCCAAATCGGGGTTAAAACGGGCCATGCGCCGCACCGTTGCCGCATATGTTTTGCTAGCCTCGTTGATCGCTACGGGAACGGCTGGCGCCGACGAATGCCCGGCGGGGGCGCTGGGGGTCAGCCGCACGCTCGTCGTCGATCCCCACGAGCACGTTCGTCTCGGCAGCTTTCAGTACAACGAATCCTTGCCGCTCATGGATCGCGAGGTCGTACTGACCTTCGACGATGGTCCACTGCCACCCTACACCAACCGTATTCTCGATATGCTCGCATCGGAATGCGTGAAGGCGACGTTCTTCATGGTGGGTCGCATGGTGCAGGGCTATCCCGCAGTCGTGCGGCGGGTCTATAACGAAGGCCACACGATTGCGAACCACAGCCAGACCCACCCCTTCACCTTCCACAAGATGTCGGTGGAGCAGGCCTCGCAGGAGATCGAGGGGGGGTTCGCCTCGTTGCGTTCCGCGCTCGGCGACTCCAAGGCCGTTGCTCCGTTCTTCCGCTTTCCCGGCCTGCTGCGCCAAGACTCGGTCGAACGTTATCTCGCCGCCCACGATTACATGGCCTGGAGCGTCGACTTCACCGCCGACGACTGGACTCACATCAGCAGCCAAGAGGTGGCGCGACGTGCCGTCAACCGAGTCGTCGCACGCGGCAAAGGCATACTGCTGCTGCATGACATCCAGCCCGCGACCGCCCTCGCGCTTCCCGAGATTCTCAAAGAGCTCAAGAGCCGCGGCTTCAAGATCGTCCATGTGGTGCCTGCCACCCCCGATCGGCCGAAGACCGTAACCGAGCCCGAGCTGTGGGCCACGCGTCGTGCGCCCGAGCCGAAGGTCTGGCCCCGCACTACGATCGTTGACGTGGAAAGTCCCGCGCCGGCCCTCGCCGCCCCGAGCCCTGCGAGCTTCGGCATCGAATCCGTCGGTCCGGTGCTCAAAGTGGCGATGGCGCAAACTTTCGAACAGCAGGGGGGTGCAGCGCCAGTGTGGCCCGCCGCGATGGCTTACGCGGTGCGCTCCGATGCTGACGTCCTGCCGATTCCAGGTGCCCACAATTTCAGGTATTCACGCGTCTTCCGATTGGGTGACCCGGAGAAGCCCAAGCTCGCCCCCAACATGCCCAAAAAGCCTGCCGTGCGCGCCGCGCGGGCGCGAGAACCGGCACAAGGCGGTTGGTTCGGACCATGGGCGGCCCCGGCGAGAAGTTCGCGCACCGTGGGCCACCAGCTGACGGTCGCGCGCCCGCCGATCAATTTGTCCGCGCCACAAATGCGCTGACCCAGCCGGGCCAGCGAACACCGCTGCACGAGATAGGAAAGCAAACGCGCCGGACTCGATCGGCCCGGCGCGCTCATCGCAACTAATTAGGTATTGGTATAGCGCTTAGGTCGATGCCCGCGCCCGTCACCAGCAGCGCCATCGCCGGCAATAGCCGCGCGGGCCGCGCCACGTACACCAGCAGCGCGCCTGCGTCACGATTCCCAGTTCGGCGGTCGCTTGACCGATGGCGGCTACGTTCGCCGGCGCCGATGCGGTCGGTGCCGCGGTCACAAGCGAAAGCCCGGCTGCAACCATAGCTCCGATCACGAGTGAACGCATTCCGTCTCCTCCTTGCGTCTCCCACCATCGCAAACCTAGCGCGTTAACCTGCGTTAATAAACTGACTTCTGTGATCCGCCGGTGTCGGAACCGCGACGGCATCTCTATCTGCGTCCCCGAGGGATTTTTCTGCTCCTAAGCACTCTATTAACAACATGAGCTTAAGTCGGTGACGAAAGCGACCGCGCACGATGCCGCCGGCTCGCGCGCTTTCCAGGAGAGCAACGATGAAAAATGCCATTGCCGGCCTGGTCACGGCCCTCAGCATGTCGGCGCTCGCAGCTGCAACGCCGGCGCGTGCGGGAGGCGGCGACGTCGCCGCCGGGCTCATCGGCGGATTCGCCGCAGGAGCGATCGTCGGCTCGGCGCTGGCGCCCCGGCCCGCTCCGGTCTACGTCGCACCAGCTCCGGTTTATGTGGAGCCGGCATGCTACTGGACACGCGGCAGACCCATGTGGGACGGCTATCGTTGGGTTCGGCCTCGCATCCAGGTTTGCGACTGAGCGAGCGGCACTCGACAAATCCCGGGAAGCGCGGAATCAGCCATCGCTGCCGGCGACTGACCTATAGTGGTGCGGTCGAGAGGACTCGAACCTCCACGGGTTGCCCCGCTAGCACCTCAAGCTAGTGCGTCTACCAATTCCGCCACGACCGCAGATGGAATGGGCGCGGGCCGCGCGGCCGCGCGTCGAAGCGACGGCGCTCGATGTAACAAATCGATCCCTCGGGAACAAGGGCCGCAGCTATGCGATGCATCGATCGTGCCGGCCATAGCGCATCGCGGGCCCGCGTCAGCGCGCCGATGAGGCCTATCGGGCGCCGGACCTGCTTGACTCCGGTGCCGTGCGGGATGTTCCTGGCGGCGGGCGGCTCGAGCGAAAGCGCATATGGCCACCGCACGCAACGAAGTAATGATAGGCCTCGATGCGGTTTCGACGCCGGTCGAATGGCGGATCAGCAACGGCCTGGTTGCCTACGAGGCCGCGCTTGCGGCCATGGACGCGCGCGCCGCGGCGGTCGCGGATCGCATCGCGCCCGAGTTGGTTTGGCTGCTCGAACATCCGCCGCTCTACACCGCCGGCACCAGCGCCAAGCCCGAGGAGTTGATCGCGCCGCACTTTCCAGTCCACACGGCCGGACGAGGCGGGCAGATCACCTATCACGGTCCGGGACAGCGCGTTGCCTATCTGATGCTCGATCTCAAACGCCGCGGTCCGAACGTGCGCCGTTTCGTCGCCACCTTGGAGGAATGGATCATCCGCACCTTGGCGCGCTTCAACGTCGCGGGCGAACGACGTGAGGACCGCATCGGAGTGTGGGTGCGGCGGCCCGAGAAGGGCGCCGGGCGCGAGGACAAGATCGCCGCCATCGGCATCAGGATCAAACGCTGGATCACGCTGCACGGAGTGGCGCTCAACGTCGACTGCGATCTCTCCCATTACGCCGGCATCGTGCCTTGCGGAGTCGCGGAGCCGCATTACGGGGTGACCAGTCTCGCCGACCTCGGCCTGGCCGTGACCACCGCCGAAGTAGACGCGGTGTTGCAGCGTGAGTTCGAGCAACTGTTCGGAACGGTTACCGGCGGCTAGACGGTCGGCAGTACCGCAAAGCGCGCGCCGCCGCACAGCGCAAGCTC
>CBFGVM010000324.1:0-5052 GCA_965652015.1 uncultured Alphaproteobacteria bacterium | reverse complement strand
CAGGAGATCCCTATGACCATCACGGTTGCGCATATCACCCCGCTTGTCGCGCTCATTGCCGGCATTCTGATTCTGCTGGTCCCGCGGCTGTTGAACTACGTGGTGGCGATCTACTTGATCATCGTCGGCATCACTGGACTGAATGGCATTTATCATTTCATCCGCTGATCGAGTCGCCGCCGCGCATCTGCGCCCTTGCGCTGGTGCGCGCCGCGGTGCTCATTAAGGGCGGGCGCATGCAAGTCGTGGTTCCATGGTGAAATCGGCGTCGCGTCGTCGGCTGAACAGAAAGTCCGCCCGCCCCGCGTCCGGCCGCAAGTCCGCGCCGCGCGGCCGCGCGGCCGCACCGAAGGCGGCGGGCGGCGGAAGCAAATGGGTCTACAGCTTCGGCAACGGCAAGGCCGAGGGCCGGGCCGATATGCGCAACCTGCTTGGGGGCAAGGGCGCCGGCCTTGCCGAGATGGCAAATCTCGGATTGCCGGTGCCGCCGGGCTTCACCATCCCCACCGCGGTCTGCACCTACTATTACGAGAACGGCAAGAGCTATCCGAAGGGGCTACGCCAACAGGTCGCCGCCGCGCTCGCCGCGGTCGGCCGCATCACCGGCAAGACCTTCGGCGACAGCAACAATCCTTTGCTGGTCTCGGTGCGCTCGGGCGCGCGCGCTTCGATGCCGGGCATGATGGACACCGTCCTCAACCTCGGCCTCAACGATGCAACCGCCGAGGCGCTGGCGAAAAAATCCGGCGATCGGCGCTTCGCCTATGATTCGTATCGCCGCTTCATCACCATGTATTCCGACGTGGTGCTCGGCATCGCCCATCACCATTTCGAAGAAATCCTCGACGACTACAAGGACAAGCACGGCTACACGCTCGACACCGATCTGTCGGACGACGACTGGGTCGAGCTGGTCGGCCGTTTTCAACGGCGAGTCGAGGAAGAGCACGGCGAGCCGTTCCCGCAGGACCCGGAGGAGCAGCTGTGGGGCGCCATCGGCGCCGTCTTCGGCTCCTGGATGAATCAACGCGCCATCACCTACCGGCGTCTGCACCACATCCCGGAGAGCTGGGGCACCGCGGTCAATGTCCAAGCTATGGTCTTCGGCAATATGGGAGAGACCTCGGCCACTGGCGTCGCCTTCACGCGCAATCCTTCGACCGGCGAGAAGGAGCTCTACGGCGAGTTCTTGATCAATGCCCAGGGCGAGGACGTGGTCGCCGGCATCCGCACCCCGCAGGAGATCACGGAAGCGGCGCGCCGGCAGGCGGGCTCGGACAAGCCGTCGATGGAGCAGGCGCTGCCGCAGGCGTTCAAGGAGCTCAAACGCATCTACGGCGTGCTCGAGCGGCATTACCGCGACATGCAGGATCTCGAATTCACGGTCGAGCAGGGCAAACTATGGATGCTGCAGACGCGCGCGGGCAAACGCACGGCGAAGGCAGCGCTGAAGATCGCGGTGGAGCTTGCGAACGAGGGACTGATTTCACGCAAAGAGGCGGTGGCGCGCATCGAGCCGGCATCGCTCGACCAGCTGCTGCATCCGACCATCGATCCCAAGGCCGAGCGCAAGCTTATCGCAACCGGGCTTCCCGCCTCGCCCGGTGCCGCTTCCGGCGAGATCGTGTTCTCGGCGGACGAGGCGGAGACGCTCAAGAGCAAGGACAGGCGCGTCATCCTCGTGCGGGTCGAGACCTCGCCCGAAGACATCCACGGCATGCATGCGGCCGAGGGCATTCTCACCACGCGTGGCGGCATGACCTCGCATGCCGCGGTGGTGGCGCGCGGGATGGGCACGCCCTGCGTATCCGGCGCCGGCGCGCTGCGCATCGACTATGCGGCCAGGACCATGAGCGTTGCCGGACAGACATTCAAAGCGGGCGACGTCATCACCATCGACGGGTCGACCGGAGAAGTGCTCGCAGGCCGCGTGCCCATGGTCGAGCCGGAACTCTCCGGCGAGTTCGCAACCCTCATGGGCTGGGCCGACGCGGTGCGCAAACTCGGCGTGCGCGCCAATGCGGACACGCCGAACGACGCTTACGTCGCCCTGAAATTCGGTGCCGAGGGAATCGGCCTGTGCCGGACCGAACACATGTTCTTCGAGGAGGATCGCATCCGTGCGGTGCGCGAGATGATTCTCGCCGATGACGAGAAATCGCGCCGCGCCGCGCTCGCCAAGCTCTTGCCCATGCAGCGCGCGGATTTCGTCGAGCTGTTCGAGATCATGCAGGGGCTGCCGGTAACGATCAGGCTGCTCGATCCCCCGCTGCACGAGTTTTTACCCCACAGCGATGAAGAGATCGCCGAAGTCGCCGCCGCCATGGGGACCGCCGCCAACAAGCTCGCCGAGCGGGCGCGCGAACTCCACGAGTTCAATCCGATGCTCGGCTTTCGCGGCTGCCGGCTGGCGCTCGCCTACCCCGAGATCGCCGAGATGCAGGCGCGCGCCATCTTCGAGGCGGCAACCGAGGCCGCCGAGCGCACCGGCAAGCCGGTCGTGCCGGAGGTGATGGTCCCGCTCATCGCCAGCAAAGCCGAGTTCGAAATCGTCAAAGCCGGCATCGATGCCATGGCAGAAGCGGTCGCGCGCGAGCGCAAGACGAAAGTCGACTACCAGGTCGGCACCATGATCGAGCTGCCGCGAGCCTCGCTGCGAGCCGCCGAGATCGCCGAAAGCGCGCAGTTCTTTTCCTTCGGCACCAACGATCTGACCCAGACCACCTACGGCATCAGCCGGGACGATGCGGCGAGCTTTCTCGGCACTTACGTGGCGCGCGGCGTTCTCCCCATCGACCCCTTCGTCTCCATCGATCGGGATGGCGTGGGCGAACTGATGCGCATCGGCGTTGAGCGGGGTCGCAAGCGGCGGCCGAAGCTCAAGGTCGGCATTTGCGGCGAGCACGGGGGAGACCCTGCCTCGGTCGCATTCTGCCACGACATCGCTCTCGACTATGTGTCATGCTCGCCGTTCCGCGTGCCGATCGCCCGCCTCGCCGCCGCACAGGCCGCGCTCGGCAAGGCCGCGGCAGGAGAGGCGTGACGGCGGACCGTAAGGCAGCAGGCAGCGCCATGTCCGAGGATACCGGAGCGCAGGCCGCTGTCGTTTCCCAGGAGCGACTGCAAAAGGCCGAGGCCTACATCGAGGCCGAGGAGGGCGTGGTCAATCGCCTTGTCGGCTGGGCCGGCAGACTGGTCACCTCGATCGCGGTGGCGATGTCGCTGTTTCACCTCTATGCGGCGATCGCCGGTGCTTGGCCGTTCACCGACTTTCCCATCATCGCGACCCAGCCCCTGCGCTATGCGCACGTCGCTTTCGTGCTGATGCTGAGCTTCCTGTTGTTTCCGCTGTCGGCGCGGTTTCGCAATCGGATCCGCTGGTGGGACATCGCCGCCGGCATTATCGGCGCGGCGATCCTCGTCTACGCCATCGAAGGCGGCGAGGAATTCACCGACCGCGCGACCATGCCGACCCAGCTCGACGTCGTGCTCGGCGTGGTCTTCATCGTGCTGCTGCTCGAGGCGACGCGGCGGACCACCGGCTGGATCGTCCCGATCGTTGCGCTGATGTTCATCGCCTATGCCATGGCCGGTCCTTATCTGCCGCCGCCCTGGACCCACCGCGGCTATGACATTTCGCAACTCGTCGGTCATTTGTTCATCACGCTCGAGGGCATTTTCGGCATTCCCGTCGACGTGTCCTCGTCGCTCATCATCCTGTTCACCATCTACGGCGCCTTCCTGCAGCACTCGGGCGCGGGCAAATTCTTCATCGATTTTTCCATGGCGCTCATGGGCCACAAGCCCAACAGCGCCGGCCGCACCGTGGTGCTGTCGTCCTTTCTGCTCGGAGGCCCGTCCGGCTCCGGCGTCGCGACCACGGTGACGATCGGCGCCGTCGCCTACCCGCTGATGCAGCGGTCGGGCTTCGAGAAGAACGCCGCCGGCGGCCTGCTCTCGGCCGGTGGCCTCGGCGCCATCATCTCGCCGCCCGTTCTCGGCGCCGCCGCGTTTCTGATCGCCGAGTTCCTCAAGATCAGCTACCTCGACGTGATCTGGATGGCGGCCATCCCGACCTGCCTCTACTACCTGTCGCTTCTGTTCATGGTGGAGCTCGACGCCAAGCGGTTCGGCGCGCACGCCGTCGACTTCCGGCAGGAATTGACGCTCGCGCAGATGACGCGGCGCTACGGCTTTCACTTCATCTCGCTCGTTTCGATCATCGTCTTCATGTTGTGGGGCTATTCCCCGACGCTCGCGGTCTTCTGGTCGACGGTGCTCACTTATGGCCTGAGCTTCCTCACGCGCGAGACCGCGCTCACGCCGAGAAAGCTGGTGCGCGCGTTGTCCGACGGTTCGACCAGCGTACTCACCGCCGCGACGACGTGCGCCACCGCGGGAATCATCGTGGGCGTCGTCACTTTGACCGGGCTGGGGCTGAAGTTCTCTTCGATCGTGATCGGTTATGCCGGCGGCAGCCTGCTGCTGACCGCGATCTACACCGCGCTGATCGTCTGGATCGTCGGCTTGGCGGTGCCGGTGACCGCTTCCTACATCATATGCGCGGTGATCGCGGCGCCAGCCATGATCAGGCTCGGCGTGCCCGACTATGCCGCCCACATGTTCATCTTCTACTACTCGGTGTTGTCGGAGGTATCACCGCCGACGGCCTTGTCACCGTTCGCGGCCGCCGCGATCACCGGCGGCGATCCTTACAAAACCACGCTGCAGGCGTGGAAATATACCCTGCCGGCCTTCCTGGTCCCGTTCGTGTTCGTGCTCGATCCGCAAGGCGTCGGCTTGCTGCTCCAGCTGCCGAAGGGCGGCTCTTGGATCGATATCGTGTTGATCACGGCCAAGGCGCTCGTTGGGCTGGCGGCGTTGGCGGCGGCGGCTCAAGGCTGGGCGCTGCGCAAGGCAACCTTGCCGGAACGCTTGCTGTTGGTGCTGGCGGGGCTTTTTCTGGTGTTCCCAAGCCTGCTCGAGGCGCTGATGGAGGCCGTGATCGGCCATGACATCAGCTATACCGCGACATTTGGCTTGGCGATTGCC
>CBFGVM010000323.1:0-5114 GCA_965652015.1 uncultured Alphaproteobacteria bacterium | reverse complement strand
CGTTGCACCAAAATCGACGCTATATCTTCCATCAGACGGCAGTGGCGTTTCCGGTCACGACGACGGCCACGAGCCACCCTCCGGAGGCACGGATCGATCTGGGCGCAGATCCGTGCGCCGCTGCAAGATCGCCCTCTCAAAGGATGAATCTATGACCGAGGCTATTGAGACCACCACGTCCAAGTCCAAATCCAAGGCGGCTTCGCCGGCTGCCTTCGACATGCCGAAATTCGAACTGCCGAACTTCGAGATTCCCAAGATGGAAATTCCGGCCGCGTTCCGCGAAATCGCCGAGAAGAGCGTCTCCCAGGCGAAGGAGACCTACGAGAAGATGAAATCCGCGGCGGAAGAGGCCACGGACGTGCTCGAGGACACCTATGCGGCCGCGACCAAAGGCGCCTCCGATTACGGCCTCAAAGTGATCGAGGCGGCGCGCGCGAATACCAACGCCGCATTCGACTTCGCAAGCCAGCTCATGACGGTGAAGTCGCTCTCGGAGATGGTCGAGCTTTCCACCGCGCACACGCGCAAGCAATTCGAGGCACTGACGGCTCAGTCCAAGGAGCTGGCCTCGATCGCGCAGAAAGTCGCCGTCGAGTCCGCGGAGCCCGTCAAGGAGAGCTTCGGCAAGGTGTTCAAGAAGGTCGCCTGACCCTCGCAACTGCGGTCGGACGGTTGAGCGTAAAAAAGCCCGGGCTTACCGCCCGGGCTTTTTTCGGAACCGACATCGTTGCTGGCCCCGCGAAAGCGGAGACCTTTAACCGCCGCCTCCGGATATGGGTCCCCGGCATAAGCGCGTTTACGCGCGTCCATAGCCGTCGAAGACGGGCGTGAACGCCCTTTAGGACGCGCTATGCGCGGGGATGACGGAGAGCGGGCCCGCACCTTGTCAAAGCGGAATAGGCCACCTAGGTTGCGGCCACGGCGAGGATGCGGGCAGCTGTAGCTCAGTTGGTTAGAGCGCTTGGCTGTGGACCAAGAGGTCGGTGGTTCGAGTCCACCCAGCTGTACCAATAACGTCCTCTGCCTTACAGCCGCGACGATCCGCTCCTCATGTCGTGCGTGTGGCAACAAAGCGTGCCGCGACCCTGAGCACGTCCGCATCGCGGCCAAACGCGCTCAACGCAGCCTGCGCCTCGGTGACCAGGTTTTCCAGCCGACGCCTGGCGGCCGAGGGCCCCAGCACCCCGACGAGCGTTGCCTTGTGGGCGGCCGCGTCCTTGCCGGTGGCTTTGCCGACCGTCGCCGGATCACCTTCGACGTCCAAGAGATCGTCGGCGATCTGGAATGCCTCGCCGAGGGCCGAGCCGTACCGCTCGAGCGCGGCATGCCGGCTTTGATCGGCCTTGCCCAAGATCGAGCCGGCAACACATGCGAAGCGCAGCAACGCGCCCGTTTTCATCGCCTGCAGGGTCTTCACATCGTGCTCGCGGAGATCGGACGGGGAGCCGTCGAACCGCCCTTCGGCCGCGAGGTCGAGCATTTGTCCGCCCACCATACCGCCCAGGCCGGCGGCTCGCGCGAGCGCCGAGATGAGCTTGATCCTGACGTCCGCGTCAGGATGCGTTTCGGGACGCGAAAGGATGTCGAATGCGAAGGTGAGAAGCGCATCGCCTGCAAGAATGGCGCTGCCCTCGTCGAATGCCTTATGCGTGGTTGGGCGGCCGCGTCGCAGATCATCGTTATCCATGGCGGGGAGGTCGTCGTGCGCCAGCGAGTAGCAATGCACGCATTCCACCGCTGCGCCCGCCATCAACGCATTCTGTCGCGGCACATTGAACAGCGCCGCGCATTCCACGGCCAGGAACGGTCGCAAACGTTTGCCGCCGCCGAGGCTCGCATAGCGCATCGCGTCAAGCAGTCGCTTGGGCCGTGCCTGCTCGCCGTCGATGGGGCTCGACGTGAGCAGGCGGTCGAGCAGCGCTTCCGTGTCGCGGGCAACTTGACCGAGTCGGTCTTGGAACACCGCCTCGATGTCAGCCCCCGGTTTCTTCGCAGGATCGACGCGGGCCATGCGTTCCGCCCCCACAGCACGTACAGCAAGCTTGCGATCTTCGCGTCCCGACACGCGATAGCTCTGAAAGTCAGCGCGCCGTCGGGTCAAAACGCGCTGGCCGGCAATTTACCAAGTGCTGGCCACCCGTCCAACTTTTCCTGGCCCAATTCATTGAATATGTTGAATTGTTTTTGCCGAGTGGTTTATGACGGCCGCGCTCGGGGGCAGGCCAGGACAGGGCGGAGGCTCGGCTCGCGTGATAGCTCTTGCTTCGATTGCGCTTGCGGCATGGCTCTATCTGCTCTTGGCCCGCGGAGGCTTCTGGCGCTGCAGCGAACGCGACGATTGGGCATCAGTGGACCTTTCGGCATGGCCGGCCGTCGCAGCCATCGTGCCGGCGCGCAACGAGGCGGACTGCATCGGTGCGAGCATCGCATCGCTGCTCGCGCAGGACTATCGCGGCCGATGGACGGTGATCTTGGTCGACGATGACAGCAGCGATGGCACTGCTGACATCGCGCGTCGCGCCGAGGGCAACGAGCGACTGCAGGTGGTGACGAGCCGCGGCTTGCCGGCGGGGTGGACCGGCAAGCTCTGGGCGATCAGGCAAGGCCTGGAAGCCGCGGCCGAGTTGCCGCAGCCGCCACGCTACGTGCTGCTCACGGATGCCGATATCGTGCATGCGCCCGATTCCGCCAGCCGCTTGGTGGCGCATGCCGAGCGCCATGCGCTCGTGCTGGCTTCGCTCATGGTCAAGCTTCACTGTGAAAGCTTCGCCGAGCGTGTCGCCGTTCCAGCATTCATTTTTTTCTTTCAGATGCTCTATCCCTTCGCCTGGGTGAATCGGCGGCAGAGCCCGGTCGCGGCGGCTGCCGGCGGCTGCATGCTGGTGCGGCCCGAGGTTATCCGCAGCGCTGGCGGCATCGAGGCGATCCGTGGCGCTCTCATCGACGACTGCGCCTTGGCGAAACTGCTCAAAGCCCATGGACCGATCTGGCTCGGATTGACCGAGCGCGTGCGCAGCATCCGCCGCTACCCCGCGCTCGCCGATATCCGTCGCATGGTGACGCGTTCGGCCTATGCGCAGCTGCGCTATTCGCCGCTCGTTCTGGCCGCGACGATGGCTGCGATGATGCTGACCTATCTCCTGCCCCCTCTTACGGCTATTTTCGGCAGCGGTATTGAGCGCATGATCGGCGTGGCGGCGTGGGGACTGATGTTCGTCGCGTTCCAACCGACCTTGCGATTTTACCGCCTCTCGCCCTTATGGGGTCTCGCGCTTCCTGCGATCGCCCTGCAATACATGCTCTTCACCCTCGATTCCGCCCATCAATATGTGCGAGGACAGGGCGGAAGCTGGAAGGGCCGGGCGCAGGCCAACGTGTAGGAAAGGCGATGATTACTCCTGCCGAAGCGCGGTCGGGCAAAGGCCATCGGGACGAGAATTTTCCCGTGGCGTCACGGCTGATTCACCCCCGCCACCGCGGGCCAATCCTCGCGTTTTATGAATTCGTCCGCACCGCCGATGACATCGCCGATCATCCCACCTTGACGCCTCCGGAAAAGCTCGCGCTCATCGACCGGCTCGAAGCAACCTTGCTCGGCAAGAGCAATGATGATCCGGTCGGTGTCGCTTTGCGCTCGCAACTCGCGGCACGGCAGCTCTCGGCGCGGCACGCGCAAGACTTGCTCGCCGCGTTTCGCATGGACGTAACCAAGCTTCGCTATCGCGACTGGGACGACCTGATCGGTTACTGCACGTACTCCGCCATGCCGGTCGGCCGCTTCGTGCTCGACGTGCACGGCGAGAGCCGCGTCACCTGGCCGGCAAACGATGCGCTGTGCGCCGCGCTGCAGATCATCAATCATCTGCAGGACTGCGGAAAGGACTATCGGAATCTCGACCGGGTCTACATTCCGCTCGACGTCTTTGCCGAAACCGGCACGAGCGTGGCCGATCTGGGCGGCGACCACGCGTCTCCCGGCCTGCTCGCATGTATCCGCAAGCTGGCAAGCCGCACCGGCGCGCTGCTGCGCGACAGCAAACCGTTTTCCGCCGCGATCGAAGACACGCGGCTGGCGTTGGAGGTCGCGGTCATTCAGACCTTCGCGGAGCGCCTGGTGAGGGTGCTGAGCCGACGTGACCCGCTGAGCGAGCGTGTGCATCTCGGCAAGGCGGGGGTCGCGGGCTTCGGCCTTGTCGGCCTATTATGGGGCGCGAGCCGCCGCGTCGGCCGCGTGTTCGCGGCCCGCCCCAGACCGCAGGATGCGTGAAACCTTGGCGCTGGCAGAAGCTTCAGACATGGCTGCGGCGGAACGAGCGTCGGGTAGCTCGTTCTACAATGCGATGCGGATATTGCCGCGCGCCCAGCGCCTGGCCATGTTCGAAATTTATTCCTTTTGCCGTCAGGTCGACGATATCGCGGACTCGCGCGGTCCGCGTGATGAACGTCGCGGGCAACTCGAGCGTTGGCGCTCCGATATCGATGCGCTCTACGCAGGCAAGCCGGTCCCCCGCACGCACGGCCTTCTTACGCCGGTGCGCGAGTTCGGACTTCGGCGCGAGGATTTCCACGCCATCATCGATGGAATGGAAATGGACGTGATCGAGGACATACGGGCGCCCGACGAGGCAACGCTCGACCTTTACTGCAATCGGGTCGCGAGCGCGGTCGGTCGTCTGTCGGTCCGCGTCTTCGGAATGGAAGAGCAGGATGGAATTGCGCTTGCCCACCATTTGGGACGAGCATTGCAATTCACCAACATCTTGCGCGACCTCGACGAGGATGCGGCGCTCGGACGTCTCTATCTGCCGGCGCAAGCCTTGCGGGCGGCCGGCATCACCACCACCGATCCTGCCGTGGTGCTCGCGAGCCCGGTGGTGGGAAATGTATGTGCGAGCATCGTGGAGGGTGCGCGCGCGCATTTTGCGCAGGCAGACAAGATCATGGCACGCAACCCGCGCCGCTGCGTGCGCGCCCCGCGTATCATGAGCGAAGCGTATCGGCTGATCCTCGACAGTCTCGTCGCCCGCGGTTGGTCGCCTCCGCGTCGTCCAATCCGCCTGCCGCGCACGCGGCTGTTGTGGATCATCATGCGCCACGCCTTCATCTGATGC
>CBFGVM010000322.1:0-5154 GCA_965652015.1 uncultured Alphaproteobacteria bacterium | reverse complement strand
CGCGGTTGCCCGATTGAGCGCCCCGCGCGGCCGTCCGGCCGGATTTCCGCTTTGGCCTTTTTGAAACGGCATGGCTTTGATCTCCTTTGTATTTTTCTGGAAGCACGAGAAACACGCCGCGCGCGGCCGAACGCGCGGTCGCGCAACGAAAAACCCGGCGCGGCATGCCGCCCGGGCTCTTGGCGTAGCTTCGGTGAATACGCGCTTCTCGAAGATTCTCGTTACACGAGTCAAGCGGAAAATTGCGCTGCCGTTAAGTCCCTGAATTGGCGAGGAATGTCGCCCGCTTCCCTAACAAAGCGGACAAAAAACGGCGGAATCTCGCGGGCTTTGCCTCCAAAGCATGTAGCCGGTTAGGCCGTTTCGGCAACGAACCGGTTTTGCATCTTGCCCAGGCTCTCGACCTCGGTCTCCATGACATCGCCGATTTTGAGGAAGGTGTTGGTGCCCTGGCCGACGCCGCCACAGGTCCCGCAACTGAAAATGTCGCCGGGTTCGAGCGTAAGAATGCCCGAGGCGTATTCAATCTGCTCTTCGGGCGTGAAAATGAATTGCGAGGTGTTGCCGTTCTGCTTGACCTCGCCATTGACGGTGAGGCGGATGAACAGGTTCATATGGTCGCCCACGAAGGCGCGCGGCACCAGAAACGGCCCGATCGGAGCGAAATTGTCGTGGCTCTTGCCGCCAAGCCAATCCGAGCGGAGCGCCGGCCGGTCGGCGCGGATCTGAAGGTCGCGGCAGGAAACGTCGTTGGTCGTCATAAATCCGGCGACGTGTTCGAGGGCGCGCTCGGCCTTGATGCGCTTTCCTTTCCTGCCGATGGCGAGCGCGATTTCGGCCTCCCAATCTATCTTGTTCATGCCCAAGGGGATCTGGATGTCATCATTGGCGCCGGCAAGACAGCTCGGCGCCTTCAGGAAGAGATAGGGCCGCGTGGTCGATTTCTCCCCAGTAAATCTCGGCCCGCCCGCAGGCGACATGCCGGCGCGGATCATCTCATCGACGTGCTCCTGAAAGTTCTGCGCAGCGTAGAACATCTTCCCGGGTCGCAGCACCGGGGGCAACGCCCGCAGCCCGGAGAGATTGGCGGCGCCCGGCTTTAAGCCTTCCTTGTCGAGAAAGGCCACGATCTCCTGCAGCACGGGAAAGTTGGCGTCCCAATTCTGCAGCACGTCAAGAATGCTGTTCGTGCTGGTCAGAGCGTTCCGATGCGCAGAGGCGCGATAGATTTCGTACGCTCGCGCCAGATCCACGACCTCGTCGCCCAACACAATTGCGGGAAAGGGATTGCCATTTGGCCTGGCAAATGTGCCCAGCTTGAAAGCTCTGCCGTTCATGATCTGCGCCCTTGCTGCTTGCTATCCTTGCCGTCATTGCAGCTCGCGACCGACATCGTAGCCATAGAGCCACGCGGTCTGAAACACCGTCTTGTCACGACCGAAGCGCTCACGCAGCGCAAATTTCACGTCGCGTTTGAGCCGTGCCCAAGGCGAGGCGAGATGATTTTCGCGCGCCCGCTCGCGCGATCCCAGCACAGCTGCCCTCGCACGCGGCGCCCGTAGCCGCTCATAAGCGAGCAGCGCATTATCGAGATCGTCGGCGTAACGCGCGATCGCGGCTGAGAGCACGCAGGCATCCTCGATCGCCATGGCCGCGCCCTGGCCAAGATAGGGCAGCATGGCGTGCGCGGAATCGCCAAGCAGTGTTACCCGTCCTTTGCTCCATCGCTCGGCCGGATCGCGATCGTAGAGCGCCCATTTGTACCAGCGCGCGCTGTAGGGGTAGAGGCGTAATAGGTCTGGATGCCAGCCGGCGTAAGTCGTCATCAGCTCCGACACGTCGCATTCTCGCGTCCATGATTCCTCGGTCCACGAATCGCTGTCGAAATGCGCGACGATGTTGATGAGTTCGCCACGTCGTACGGGGTAGTGAACGACATGACCATGTGGTCCCATCCACATCGCGCCCTCCGCAGTGGCGATCTCGCGCGGCACCGCGCTGGCGGTCGCCATGCCGCGCCAGCAGATACAGCCGGTGAATCGCGGCGCGTCAGGGCCGAACAGGCTCTCTCGCACAACAGAATGAATGCCGTCGGCACCGACGATGATGTCTGCCTCGATCTCGCCGCCGTCGGCGAGGCGCGCTACAACGCCGCGATCGCACTCTTCGACGGCGATGCAGCAGGCTCCAAGGCGGAAATCGACCGTTTTGAGCGCGCGGCGCAGCACATCGAGCAAGTCGGCGCGGTGTACCGTCAGGTTAGGCGCGCCGAACTGCTGGCGAAATGCGCCGCGGCGCATGCGCGAGATGATTCGCCCACTTTTCCAGCTGCGGATGACCATAAAGTCTGACTCCGACCCGCGGGCAATGACTGCGTCCTCGACGCCGAGGACACGGAGCGCCATCAGCGCGTTGGGGCTGAGATTGAGGCCAGCGCCTATCTCGTTGAGTGCGGGTGACTGCTCGCAGACGACAATTTCCGCGCCGTGTCGTTCCAGCGCCAGCGCAGCGGCCAGGCCGCCCACGCCGCCGCCAACGATGACAATGCGCGGGCTGCGCGTCATTCACGCCCCTTTAATTGCAGATGTTCGGGCGGGATTCCGGCAACGGCATACCTTTGAAGGTCCAGAACGGCAGCATTAAAAATAGTGACGGGTGCTTGTGCGTTGGATGCTACCGGCATGCGGGCTTCGGGGAAATCCGTGGGAGTGTACGAGCGGCCGATCTTTAGTGTTTACAACTGAGAAAGATAGCATGACATCTCCCGCTCGAACTCGGGAAAGCAGCGCGGGATCTGCGACCAAGGCCGGCGAAGCCACACTCGCCGCGCGATCAGACCACCCTCTTTGACGAAACATCGTGAGGAATAGACCGTGTACAAGCATCTTCCAAGCTCGTGCTATTCTCAAGTGCCATGAGCGAGCGAGCCCTGACAACAATCCGAGATTTGGTGGTGGCCAACCGCATTCTCGGCAACGAAGGTGTGGTTGATGCATTCGGCCACATCAGCATCCGCCACCCGGAAAACCCCGAACGCTATTTCCTAGCGTGCTCACGCAGCCCCGGCTTGGTCAACGAAGACGACATCGTCGAGTTCGACCTCGACAGCAACCGGCTCGACGGCACCAATCGCGCGATCTATGCCGAGCGTTTCATTCATGGCTGCGTGTACAAGGCGAGACCGGACGTCATGTCGGTTTGTCATAGTCACGCCCATGCGGTTGTGCCGTTCACGGTGACGAACACGCCGATCGAGCCAATCTGGGTGATGGCCGCGGGCAGCGGCGCGGGCGTGCCGAACTGGGATATCCGCGACGAGTTCCCGAACGAAGGCACCATGCTGGTGGTCAACGACGCGACCGGCCGGTCGCTGGCGAAGACGCTCGGTGCCGGACGCGTGTGCCTGTTGCGCGGTCACGGCGCGGTCATCGCGACCAGCGAGCTTAGGGCCACCGTGATGGTGTCGATCGGCTTGATGTACAACGCCGCGATGCTGATCCAGGCGCACACCCTGTCGCAGGGGCGGGGCGACGCCGCCGTGAAGCACCTCAGCCCCGCCGAGATCGAGAGCACCAACAAAATCCTGCTAGGCCCGCTTGGCCTCGACCGCGCCTGGGAGTATTGGCGCGTGCGCGCCGGCTTTCCGGCGCGCGACGAGAGCCGCTAGTCCAGCGCCTCGAACCGGTAGTAGTTCGAGAACCGCAGCAGCGGTTCGTCCGACATCTCGAACATCTGCGCATCCGACGTGGCGCGATGGCTGATGGCGTGCCAGCCGGGCGCGACGAAGGTGTCGCCGCGCTTCCACGCAAAGTGCTTGTCGCCGATCGTGGATTCGCCCGCCCCTTCGGTCACGTGGAAGATGATGTTGGCGGTGGTGCGATAGCGCCGGGTGTTGCGGCCGACCGACAGCCGTTCCATCGACAGCCCCATCGGCGGCATTTCGGGCGCTTCCAGCCTGATCCGCGGACCGTGGAAGCCCTCACCGTCCGGCTTGGCGTCGTCGAGCCTGCGCGCGATGTCTTCGCGAGTGAAGCGGTACGGCGACTTCGCAGCGACACGCTCGACCTTTTCATGCTTCTGCGGATGCTCCTGGTAGAACATGGCCTCGAGCAGATGGGTCAGCGGCACGTCGAGGCCGTCGAACCAGTAGGCGGGCTGATCGCCGTCGTGGCCGTGGCCGTGCCAGCACCAGCCGGGAGTCAGCACGACGTCACCGGTCTCCATCGGCATCTTCTCGCCGTTCACCGTGGAGAACGAACCCTTACCGTCGATGATGACGCGCAGCGCGTGCGACGAGTGTCGGTGCGATGGCGCCTTCTCGCCGGGCAGGATCATCTGATAGGCGCACACCAGCGTCCGCGACGTTTCGAAGTTGGAACCGGGGGCAGGATTGCGCATGACGAGATTGCGGCGCTCGGCGAGGGAAACATCGATTAGCCGCCCGGCCGCGTCGAGGCCGGCTTTGGCGTCGTCATAGCTCCAATGCGCCGGCACGTATTCCGGCCGCGGCTCGCCCCACAAGATCGGCCTCTTCCGCGGCAGCCAGCCGGGCGTGAAATTCACTCCGCCTGCGGCCTCATAAAGCGCATCGAGCGTCGGAATGTCGCGGCCCGACAGGCCCTGCGAGGCGGTGGCGGCGGTGGCAACAGACATGCGAGCCTCCTCAATTCCTGAAGTGCGGCATCACTTCACGCGCGCACAGCGCCATCGACCGTTCCGCGTCAGCCTGGCCAATCATACCAAAGTTGACCCGCAACGAAGCGGATTCGAAACCCTCCTTGTCATAGGAGGCTAACCTTTCTTCGGCGACCAACGATAGGCTTTGGCGCACGCGCCGGCCATCAGCATCGCTCGCTCACTGTCGGTCAGGCGGTCGGTCTTGAGAAAGGGCTCGACGGCCTGCTCGTAGTTGACGACGGCGTATGCGCGTGTCCAGTCCGTGCCCCACAGGCAGCGGTCGAAACCCCAGGCATCGAACACGCGGGCGAGCGGATCCCAGATGTCCGGGAACGGATACGGTTCCCGCGACAGCGTGCAGGCGCCGCTCACCTTGATTACCGCGTTCTTGCGCTGGGCAAGGTCCAGCACCTTCGGCAGGTCGGCCCACGGCTGCGGCGGGGCCGGTGGTGTGCGGGGCTGCAGGATAGCCAGATG
>CBFGVM010000321.1:0-5156 GCA_965652015.1 uncultured Alphaproteobacteria bacterium | reverse complement strand
GGCGACTATGCCGGTCTCCTCGACAAGGCCCTGGCAGCCGCCAAATGGAGCGACCTGCAGGATGAGGTTAAGCGCCGGCGCGTTGGTGGCGAGTGCGTCGGCACGGGCCTGGCGCTCTTTGTCGAGAAGAGCGGCCTCGGGCCTTACGACGGCGTGCGCGTCTCGGTGGATACATCCGGCACGGTCGAAGTGGTGACCGGCGCGGCGTCGCTCGGCCAGGGCATCGAGACCGTGGTGGCGCAGATCTGCGCCGACGCGCTCGGCGTCGATTATCGGCGCGTGCGGGTCGTGCACGGGCGCACCGACCGCATCGCTTTCGGGATGGGCGCCTTCGCCTCTCGCGCCACGGTGATGACCGGTGAGGCGACCCGCCGCGCCGCGGGAGATGTCCGCGCCAAGGCGATCGAGGTCGCGGCCGAGCTCATGCAACAAGACGCCGCCGCACTCACGGTGATCGACGGCAAGGTGTTGCGCAACGGCGGGGATGGTCCCTCGATCACACTGGGCGAGATCGCCCAGGCATTGGAGCCGACATCGAAGCTGCTCGGCGCGCGCGCCCCCGGCCTTTCGGCGGACGGTTGGTTCTTCAGCGATCACATGACCTATCCCTATGGCGTGCACATCGCCGTGGCCAAGGTCGATCGCGAGACCGGCGCCGTGACCATCGAGCGTTATCTGCTCGCCTATGACATCGGCCGGGCGGTCAATCCGATGCTGGTCGAAGGTCAGCTCGCGGGCGGTTTCGCGCAGGGCGTCGGCGGTGCGCTGCTCGAGGAATTCCGCTACGACGAGCGGGGCGAGCCGCTCTCGGTCAATTTCGCGGACTATCTCATGCCGACCGCGCGCGAGGTGCCGCCGCTCGACGTGCTGATTACGCAGGACGCGCCTTCACCCCTCAATGCGCTCGGTTTGAAAGGCGCGGGCGAAGGCGGCATCAACCCCGTGGGCGCGGCAATCGCGGCGGCCATCGATGATGCGATCGGCGTACCGGGCGCCATCACCCGCCTGCCGGTGACGCCGCAACGGCTGCGGGAAATTCTCGAGCGCGGGCGTGCACAATCGCAGGAGTGAAGGCGCGGCGAAGCGCGCCCTCGGCCGAGACCGAGTGCGTTGCCGCCGATGCGATGCGATCGAGCGCGACCTTGCCGATGCGCCGCTCGCGTCTTCTCATCTTCACAATGTCAAACAGCGTAGTCTTCTTCATTCCCGTGGCGCTTTTCTGCGCCGGGTTTTCCTTCCTCTTCGTGCCTACCCCCGAACGAGGGGTGGGCGGAGCGCCGAAAGGCGCACTGGGTAGTCCAGTCGCGCTTGCGAGGCGCGACACCGCGCTAGCGAGACGCGGGCCGTCCCGCGCGACCGGGACGGCGCCTCTCGGCGCTCCACCGTGGCGATTTTCGGCCGAAGGACCACGCGTGATGTGTCCGACAGTGCCGCCGGACCATGCCGCGACTTCCCGCGCCCCGGCCGCAAGGCCAAAGGCGTTCGGGTCCCGCAGCCTCCCGGCCGCGGTTGCACCGCAGTCCCGGGACGCCACTCCCCGCTCCGCCTCAGAACGTCTCCGGAGACGCCCCTCATGAGCGAGGATGGGTCGGAATGTAGCTTGTATTCGATAAGTAGTCAATACCGTAGTCGTACTGTAGTCGAAAAAATCTCCGGGCCTAGCGGAGCGGGGCAGGGCGGCGTGCCGCCTTGGGCGGGCATCACACCGACAGCAGGCGGCGTTGCACCGCGACGTCCTTGGCGAGATCGGCCATGCGGCCGTGCCATTGCAGCTGTCCCTTCTCCAGAACATACGCGCGGTCGCAGACGAGCTCGGCGAAATGGATGTTCTGCTCGGACAGCAGCACTGCGAGTCCTTCCTTCTTGAGCTCGACGATGGTGGTGGCCATCTGCTCGACGATCACCGGCGCCACGCCCTCGGACGGCTCGTCGAGCAGCACCAGCAGCGGGTTGCCCATCAGCGTGCGGGCAACCGTGAGCATCTGCTGCTCGCCGCCGCTCATATGTGCGCCACGGCGATTGGTCATCTCGCGCAGATTGGGAAAGATCGTGAAGAGCTTTTCCGGGGTCCATGACGGGGCGGGCCGTCCGTCGGGATGATAACGGACGTCCTGGCGGCCGATGTCGAGATTTTCGGCAACGGTGAGGTCGGAGAAGATGCGCCGGTCCTCCGGCACGAAGCCGAGCCCGCGGCGCGCGATCTCGAACGGCTTGAGATGGGAAATATCTTGGCCGAGGAAGTGGACCGTGCCGCTGCGTTGCGGGATCAGCGCCATCAGCGCCTTTAACGTCGTCGATTTCCCGGCGCCGTTGCGGCCCATCAGCGCCACCACCTCGCCGCGGTCCACGTGGAAGGAGAGGTCGAACAAAATCTGCGCGGCGCCATACCATGCCTTGAGCGCGTCCACTTCGAGCATCGCCGCGCTCATGGTCGCGCCTCGGCACGGGGCTTAAACGTGCGGCCGGTTCCGAGATAGACCTGCTGCACCTGCGCGTTATCGCGAATGGCCGCGGCATTGCCGTCGGCGATCACCGCACCGCGGGCGAGAACGATGATGCGGTCGGCATAGGCGAATACCACGTCCATCGAATGTTCGGTGAACAGCACCGAAATGCGGCGCTCCACCACCAGCCGCTTCACCAAGGCGATCAACTCGTTGCGTTCCCGCGGCGCCATGCCGGCGGTCGGCTCATCCATGAGCAGCAGGCGCGGCTCGTTGGCGAGCGCGATGGCGAGCTCGACGCGCTTGACGTCGCCGTAGGCAAGCTCTTTGCAAGCGCGCCCGGCGGCGGGAGCCATGCCCACCTGGTCGAGCAGCGCAAGCGCCTGCTGCCGATGGCGCGTCGCAAAGGCCGCGCCGAACCGAAAGATCTCCCGGTGGTGGCTCACAAGCGCCATTTGCACATTCTCGGCGACCGTCATCGAGCCGAAGGTGGCCGCGACCTGAAAGGTGCGCCCGACGCCGAGGCGCCAGATCTCGCGCGGCTTGAGACCGACGATGCTGCGATCGGCAAATTCGATGTCGCCATGATCGGGCGCGAGCTGCCCGTTGATCATGTTGAAGCAGGTCGATTTTCCGGCGCCGTTTGGCCCGATCAGGGCCAGGAACTCGCCTTCGCCGACCTCGAAGCTGACATTCTCGACGGCGTGCACGCCGCCGAACGCCTTGGACAGATTGCGCACGCGGAGCACGCTCATGCGGGCTTTCTCCGCGCCGCAGCCCGCTTGCTCAGCGCCCCGACGATGCCACCCGGGAATACGAGCACCAGCAACAGGATCACCGTGCCAAGCAGCCCACGCCAGAATGCGGTCTGGCGCATGACATTGTCCTGCAGCACGGTGAATACGGCGGCGCCGACGATCGGCCCGGTCAGGGTTTGAATTCCGCCCAGGAGCACCATGACCATGGCGTCGATCGAGCGCGACACCCAGGCCACATCGGGAGAGATGGTGCCCTTGGCGAAAGCGAAAATGCCGCCCGCCATGCCGCCAAAGGTGCCCGCGATGGCAAAGCCGATCCAGTGCACGCGCTTGACATCGATGCCGATCGATTCCGCGCGCAGTACCGAATCGCGGCCGGCCCGCATGGCGTAGCCGAACGGCGCGAACAGAAAGCGTCGCAAAAGCAAGACGCCCACGACCGCAAGCGCAAGCGTCAGGAGATAAAAGGTCGTGCGGCGGTCGAACGGCGCCTGCGGCCAGATGCCGAGAATGCCGTTGGAGCCTCCGGTGACATCTTCCCACTGAAACAGGATCGACCACACGATCTGCGCAAACGCGAGCGTCAGCATGGCGAGGTAAACCCCGGAGAGTCGCACCGCGAACCAGCCGAACAGCAATGCGCCGAGCAAAGCCGCGAGCGGCGCGGCGATGAGCGCCACCGGCGTCGCCGCGGCGAGAAACTTCACCATCAGCGCCGCGCCGTAGGCGCCAAGGCCGAAATAGGCGGCATGACCGAAGGAATGCATGCCGCCAGGGCCCATGATGAAATGCAGCGACGTGGCGAACAGGATTGCGATCAGCACGTCGATGCCGAGCACCAGCGCATAGGGTGAGACGTTGGCGAGCGGCAGCAGCAGCAGCCCAATGAGCACGGCCGCCGCGCTTGCCTTGAGCGCCAACGTCGCGGGCCGGATCGGATCGTCGATCTCAGCCGGATTGCGCACCGCGGCTTGCGGGCGTCCGAGCAATCCGTACGGCCGCACGATCAGCACGATCGCCATCACCAGGAATTCTGCGACCAGAGTGAGCTTGGAGAAGTTCACCGCAAATGCGCCGAAGTGGACCAAGCCGAGGCCAATGCATAGCGCCTTCACTTCGGCGATGATGATCGCAGCAAGGAACGCGCCGGTGATCGAGCCCATGCCGCCGACCACCACCACGACGAAGGCATCGCTGATGACCACGAGATCGAGACCGAGGTTGGCGGGCTCGCGCGCCACCTGCAGCGCGCCGCCGAAGCCGGCGAGAAAGGCACCCAGCACGAACACCACCGTGAACAGCATCGCTTGGTTGACGCCGAGCGCGCCGACCATCTCGCGGTCCTGCGTCGCGGCGCGGATCAACCGCCCGAAACGGGTCTTGGCCAGCATCAGGTGAAGCAGCAGCAGGACGAGCGGTCCGATCACGATCAGGAATAGGTCGTAGGTCGGAAAGTTGCGCCCGAGAATTTCCACCGAGCCGCGTAAGCCCGGCGCGCGCGGCCCGAGCAGATCTTCCGGTCCCCAGACGTATTGCACGGCGTCGTTGATGATGAGGACCAACGCAAAGGTAGCAAGCAGCTGAAACAGCTCCGGCGCCTGGTAAATGCGGCGCAGCAGCAGCACCTCGACGAACGCGCCCAGCGCGGCGACCACGAGCCCGGCGGCGAGAATGCCGCCCCAAAAGCCCAGACCTCCGCCCAGCTTGAGGGCAAAAGTCGCCGCGAGATACAGCCCCAGCATGTAGAACGAGCCGTGGGCGATGTTGATGATGCGGGTGACGCCAAAGATGAGCGACAAGCCGGCGCCCACCAGAAACAGGCTCGACGCCGCGGCGAGGCCGTTGAGCGCCTGGAATAGGAGGGCTTCAAGGGTCATCGGACCGGAGCCAGGGAGAGAGGCGAACTCGGTCTGCTCCCTCCCCCCTTGTGGGGGAGGGGTGGGGAGGGGGGTCG
>CBFGVM010000320.1:0-5157 GCA_965652015.1 uncultured Alphaproteobacteria bacterium | reverse complement strand
CCGCCGCGCCACTGCGATCTCGCGCTGGGCATTGATGCCGGAGGCGAAAGCCAGCCGTGGGCCGTCGAGCTCGAACAGGAGCACGGCGCCCGCACCGAGCGGCCGCCGCACGCAGGCACTCGGTTGCGCGACGGGCCAGCCCACGCCTTGGATATACATGTCGTGCTGCTCCGACCAAAACGACGGCACCGCATCATAGGAAACATCGCCGCCGGCGGCGTTGCGGCCGACGACCGCGCCATGCTCCTGCGCATGACGCCAGTTCTCCAGCCGTACCGGCCCGCGTGGTCCGGGAAAGCGCGTGCAGTCGCCGGCCGCGAAGATCGCCGGATCGCTGGTGCGACCATGACGATCGACCATGATGCCGTCTTGCACGGCGAGACCGGCCTCCTTTGCCAGCCGATCGTCGGGCGCCACCCCGGCCCCGACGACGATGAGATCGGCCGCGATCGTGCCGCCGCTCTCGGTATCGACCGCGAGCCGGCCGTCCGCCAGCTCGCGCGACCCGGACACGGCGGTGCCGACGCGGATGTCGACGCCGTGCGCGCGGTGGCGCTCGTGAACCAGCGCGGACAGCCCTTCGTTGCAGGCCCGCGCGAGGACGCGCGGCGCAATTTCGATCACGCTCGTCTTGATGCCCAGCTCCGCGGCGGAGGCGGCCACCTCCAGTCCGATCAAGCCTCCGCCGATGACGAGGAGCGAGCGGCTTTGATGCAGGCGCGCCTTGAGCGCGTGCGCCTCCGCCTCGGTGCGCAAGTAATGAATGCCGTTCCGGCCCGGCGGGAACATCGGCAGCACGCGGTTCATCGATCCGGTGGCGAGGACGAGCGCGTCGTAGCCGATGTCCTCGCCCGCATCGGTGATCACCGTGTGCGTGCCGCGGTCGATTGCCTTGACTGCCGTGCCGAGCTCGAGCCGGACACCGTGTGCCGATACACCTTTCGGCCCGGCAATGGGCGCGTCATGGGGCATCGCCTTGCCCGTGAGCACGGCCTTCGACAACGGCGGTTTCTCGTAAGGTTCGTGCCGTTCGTCGCTGAACAGGATGACCTCGGCGGCGCTGTCTTGCTGCTTGGCCGCGAGCGCCGCAGCCACGCCAGCGGGCCCGCCGCCGACAACGACGATCTTGCGCGCGGGACTCATGCCAACTCCGTCCGTGCGGTGCGAATCGCGCCACGCCCAGCGTCTACGCCCGCAAGGCCGACAGCATCTCTTCGATATATTCGTCGCCTGTGGCGATAACGAGCATCGATGCGTAGGGCCGTAGCGTCGCCAGCGTCTTCGACAGCTCCTCGTCCGATCGCGCTTCGCTGCCGATGATCAGCGCCATGGTCATCACTTTGCGGGCGGTGCAAGCTTCGCCGATGACGGCGGCCGGCTGCGCGTTGGTGCCCGCGCTTGACACCATCACCACGAGGTCAGCGGCAGCTACCTCGTCGACCAACGCCTTGGTGCGGCCGGCAAGATCGCTAAGCCAGGCCTGCATCGACCAGCTCTCCCCACTCCGTGGCGCATGATCGAACTTGATCGAGGTGAAGAACGTTGCGCGTTGCCATTGTCGCTGCGCCACGCGCTTGACCACGCGTTCGCTCTCCTCATCGAGCGCAACGACCTTGACCACGCGCGGTTTTGAGTTGGGATATTCCACCCGAAAGCGGGCCTCCACGGCGGAGCTCATGCGTGCGCTTTCACTGTCCATGATTGCCTCTCGACGGATGCCGCTCGGTAGACGGCGCTTCGCTCTCCCGTTAAGGCGATAGGAGTGGCATCTTGCCCTGCCCGCCGTCAAACGATTTGGAACATGAAAGGATCGCCGCGATGGAAATTCTCTGCACCAACGGCGTGAAGTCGGTGATGCTTGATCTAGTCCCCGCCTTCGAACGCGCGCACAGGACGAGTGTTGCGATCATCTGGGGATCCACGAACGCTCTCCTGAAGGATCTCGAGGGCGGGGCGGGCGGCGACGTCGCCATCCTGACGGCGGAGGCAATCGATGCGCTCATCAAGCAAGGCAAGGCGGTTGCCGGCAGCCGCGTCGATCTCGCCCGCTCCGGCATTGGCGTCGCGGTGCGCAAGGGCGCCAAGCACCCCGACATTGCTTCGCCGGAGGCGCTCAAACGCGCGCTCCTTGCGGCCAAAGCGGTCGCGCATTCCAAGACCGGGCTGAGCGGCATCTATTTTCCCACGGTGCTCGGTCGACTCGGCATTGCCGATCAGATGGCATCGAAAATCGTGATTCCGGATCCCGGCACGCCGGTCGGCGAGGTGGTTGCGAAGGGCGATGCCGAGATCGGCATTCAGCAGATCAGCGAGCTTCTGCCGGTCCCCGGCATCGAGATCGTCGGTCCATTACCGGGACCGCTACAGAAGATCACGACCTTCTCGGGGGGCGTGCTGACGGCGGCGAAGGAGCCGGACGGCGCTGCCGCGCTCCTCAAATTCGTGGCTGCGGAGTCTCCCCGCTTGCTCGAGCAGAAGGGCCTGGAGCCGGCGTGATTGCTTACCGGCGAGCACGCCTCAACGGTGCTGTGTGATGGTGTCGACGAGCGCGAGCCGGCCCTTCTTGACTTCGGCGAGCGCGCGCAACAGGGCAGGACGCACGTCCTGCGGCTTGTCGATCGGCCCCTCGCCGTAGCAGCCCATGGCGCGCGCAAGGCCGCCAAAGTCCGGCTCGGGGCCGAACAAGTCCATGCCGATGTGGGCCTTCGACTCGTCCGTTCCGCGCAGCTTGGCCATCCGGATCTGGTGCTCCCAATCGTTGTAATAGGCGCGGTTGTTGTGCATGACGACGAGCATCGGGATTTGGTATTTCGCGGCAATCCAAAGCGCGCCGGCGTCGAACATCAGGTCGCCGTCGGGCTGAATGTCCACCACGACGCGCCCCGTGCCCTTGTGCGCCAACGCCACGCCGAGCGAGATGCCGATCTGGGTCGACGTGCCGAGCTCGACGCCGGGATGCCGGTAAGGCTTGTCGAAGTCCCAAAGCTTGCGCACCTGCTGCTTGAGCGTGTTCGCGGTGAGAACCCAGTCTTCGTTCTTGATCACGTCCCAGATTTCGATGGCGAGCCGTGCGAAGGTGATCGGTGAGGCGTCCCAGTTCCGGCGCGCCTCGTCTTGCCATTTTTTCCATACCTCGTCGTGGCGCTTGGCGATCGCGGCTTTGCGCTCGGCAATGCGCGATCCGAGCTTCGCGTCGCCGGCAATGCGCTCCTTGCAGCGGCGGGTGAGCGCCGGAATCCCGAGCGCGGTATCGCCCAAGGCCCGAATCGAGCAGGGCTGCATTCGGCAATAGTCGAACGCCCATTTGCTGATGTTGATCTCGCCGAACCCGATCTCGACGAAATCGCATGCGGGCGGCGTGAGCGGTTCGCGCGTGCGCATGGCGCTGTTGAGCTCGGTGAGCTGCTTCTCCCAATCGTTGACGTCGAGGCCTACGATCAGATCGGTGTGGCGAAGCGATGCCTGGTCCATGCTCAGGCACAGCGGGTGCTTGTTGGGAAAGTTGAGCGCGCCGTTGACGTCCCATACCGCCGCGCCGGCAGTCTCGGCCAATTCCACGAGGCTCTCGAAGCCGCCTGCGCGCCGGCCGGCATATTCTGCGAGCAGCATGGGGTGCTCGGCGGCAAGGAGCTTGTCCGCGATCGCCTCGATCGCCCGCGGATCGGGCGCCATCGGTGCCGGCGTGGCCGCTGCGTCGACGGGAGGCAACCGCGGTTTTGCGGTCAGCGGCGCCTCCTGAAGCGCGGCGTCGTAGCACATGTAGACCGGCCCTTGCGGCTCGGTGGTCATGATCGAATAGGCGCGCGCGAAGCTTTCCGGCACGCCCTCGATCGAGGTCGGCTGGTAGTCCCACTTGACGTAATCGCGCACCGCGTTGCCTTGAACCAGCGCCGAATGCGTCCAGTCGATGTGCGGGCGGCGCTTGCCTTCATCCATTGGACCGGTCGCGCCGATGATGAAGATCGGCACCCGATCGATGTAGGCGTAGTAGATGGCCATGCAGGCGTGCAGCAGTCCGACGAGGTCGTGCAGGATTACCGCCATCGGCTTGCCGGTCGCCTTGGCATAGCCGTGTGCGATCTGCACCGCGATCTCTTCGTGTTGGCAAAGCATCATCGGCGGTTCGTTGCCGCCGTAATTGACCAGCGAATCGTGCAGGCCGCGGAAGCTTGCGCCGGGATTGAGCGTGATGTGCGGAAAGCCGTAGCGCTTGATCAGGTCGACGATCACATCGGACTGCCAGCCGCGATAATTCGTGGACTGGCGTCGCCCGGTCTCATCCTGCATCGGCGCGCTCCTTAAGCGTCACCGCGCCGGTGGATGCTCGGCCTCGAAGCCCGGCGCGCTTTCGACCTGATCGAACCAGTCGTAGCCCATCTCTTTGACCATCCGGTTGCTCATCATGATGAGCCGCGTCTCCGCGGTCGCGAAGTGCTGGTGGGTGGTGAAGGGCGGGATGTAGATGTAGTCGCCCTCTTTCCATTCGAACTTCTTCGGCACCTCGGCCCACTCCCATTTGAAGGCATCGAGGCAATCGAACCGCATGTCCCAGTGCAGGTCGTAGCCCGAGCCTTCGACCACGAAGACGATCTCCTCCCACATGTGCCGATGCTTACCGGAGCGTTCGCCGGCCTTGAGAAACTGCATATAGGCCTCGACGCAGCATTCCCGCGTGTCCAGGCGATGGTGGACGAGGTGCTTGATCAAGCCGTCGGCGCAGCGCTCCCACGGCATATCCTCGGCTTTGACGACGTTGGCCCGCGTTTCGTACTGCTTGCGAAAATTCTGCGATGCCGCGGCGTCATCAGTATGGAACGTGCAGGCGGCGGAGCCGGACCATGCTTGGCTCTTATCCTCGAAAGACATGCTCGCGCCTCCTCAAATGTCAGCCGGTGGCTTGTAGGAGTCCTGCCCGGGCGGCAATTTGTCGGGCGGCCATTCCACGATCTTCTGGAACAGGAGATGCATGAAGAGGAACAGCGGCTTTGCTTTGAACACCAGGAGAATGGCTTCATTCTCGGGATCGTCGTTGAAGTGCTGGTGCACGCAGCCGTTCTCGACGATCATCACGTCGCCCGCCTTCCAAGGAATATGCCGGCCGTCGTGCACGTCGTGGCCGCGGCCCTTGAGCACGTAGAACACCGCGCTGTTGAGGTG
>CBFGVM010000319.1:0-5158 GCA_965652015.1 uncultured Alphaproteobacteria bacterium | reverse complement strand
TGACCTTGGCATTGGGATCGAACGCATAGATGTCGTTCACGCAAATCAGCCGCGCGGTCATGTAATATTTGTGGCTGCGGGCGCGCTTGTATTCCTCGACGATGTAGGGCTCGGGCTTGTAGTCCGCCCCGAAATATTTGAGGTACATGTCCGGATATTTGTAACCGACCGATTCGTCGGGGAAGAAGCGCAGCGCCTGGTGCACGCGCACCGCCCAACTTACCTCCTCGTCCACATAGGGCTCGATCAGCTGCGCGCCCCAATACCCGTGATCGCAGCGGATGAAGCCGGCAACGCCGACATCGTGGAGCAGGCACGCCAGCACGACCTTCTCCTCGTTGCCGGCCTTGAGCGCCAGCGACGCGCTTTGCAAGAGATGGTTCATCGATACGAAGCGGTGCTTGAAGAAATCGATCAGCGTCGGCTTGTCCGGCATCTTGGGCAGCCGCGGATCGGCACCCATCAGGAAATACTTGCCGGGATTGCGCGCCTGCAGCTCGGCCCCGCCGACGTAATCCATATTGCCGTCGGCCATGGCGAACAGCGCCGACTTGGTGGCGATCTTATCGTTGAGCTCCTCCATCATTTTGTGTTCGAGCTCGTCCGCCTGCTCCGACAGTGTCAGCGGCCTCGATGCGGCGTGCGGTCCCATGCGATTGCTCCTGGCGCCTTGCGGCGAATTGTCCGACCTTGTCTGCGCCTGTCTACACCCAATCCGAGTTGGGCGAAACTCTCCCCGTCCGCGACCGGCGCGGCTGGCCACAAACGGGCATACCATCTATGACAGCACGCAGGTCATGCCCCACATCGAAGTCCGCAACGTCTCCCTCGTCTACGACACCCCGGCCGGTCAGGTTCCGGCGGTCACGGATGTCAGCTTCGATATCGAGGCCTCGGAATTTCTTTGCATCGTCGGCCCTTCCGGCTGCGGGAAGTCGACGCTGCTCAACGTCATCGCCGGCTTTCTCGTCCCGACCGCGGGCGAAATCCGCATTGGCGGCAAGCCGGTCACCGGCCACGGGCTCGACCGCGGCGTGGTGTTCCAGGATTTCGCCCAGTTGTTTCCCTGGCGCACCGCGCTCGGAAACGTGACCTTCGGGCTCGAGATGAAGGGCATGGGAAAGACCGAGCGCGAAGCGATCGCGCTCGAGCAGCTCAAGCTGGTGAAGCTCGAGAAATTCGTGGCCGCGTACCCGCACCACTTGTCCGGCGGCATGCAACAGCGGGTCGCCATCGCACGGGCACTCGCGTACAATCCGTCGGTGCTGCTGATGGACGAGCCGTTTGCGGCGCTCGATGCGCTCACCCGCGACGACATGCAGCGCCTGCTCGCGGACGTTTGGCGAAAGACGCGCAAGACCGTGGTCTACGTGACGCACAACGTGGCGGAAGCGGTGTACCTCGCGGATCGCGTGGTAGTGATGACGCCGCATCCTGGCATGGTGAAGACCGAGCTGCCGATTCGCCTGCCGCGGCCGCGCGACGCGCTCAGCGTCGAATTCCTGCAACATCAGAAGTCGCTGCTGCGCCATCTGGGCCAAGACGCAGGCGCGCACGCAACGCAAGCTGGGTCAGAGACATGAGGTGGATGACTGGTTTCGGCTGCGCGCTGCTGCTGCTCGCGCTCGCAGGAAGCGGAGCGGCGCAGGCGGAGGAGCCATATCCCACGCGGCCGATCCGGCTGGTGGTCGGCTTCGGCGCCGGCGGCCCGACCGATATTCCGGCGCGCTTCATCGCCGACAAGCTCGGCGAGGCGCTCGGCCAGCGCGTGGTCGTCGAGAACAAGCCGGCCGCCGCCGGCATGATCGCCGCGCGGGACGTGCTCTCGCAGCCGCGCGACGGCTATACCTTGCTGCTGTGCACCCATTTCGAGCCGATCAACACCGCGCTCTACAAGCACGCGCAGTTCAAGCTCAGCGACATCGCCCCGGTCTCCCTCATCGCCAAATACTATTACGGGCTTGCGCTGGCCAATGTCGTTCCCGCCGCCGACTTCGACGCGTTCGTGCAATACGCCAAGGCGCGTCCCGGCGAGGTCAGTTACGCCACCATCGGTGCCGGATCGGCGCAGGAGATTCTCGCCCGCCAGCTCGAGAAGCTAACCGGCATCACCATGAACCGCGTGCCCTTCCGCACCGGTGCCCAGGTTGTGCCGGAGCTCCTCGCCGGGCGCGTGCAGTTCTACGTCTCGCCGACACTGGCGATCATATCGCAATATCAGGCAGGGCAGCTCAAGATCCTGGCGGTGTCGGCGCCACAGCGGCTGAAAAATCTGTCCGAGATTCCCACGCTGACCGAGCGGGGCATTGATTTCGTGCGCTTCGGCTGGCTCGGCATCTGCGCCGGCGCCGGCACGCCGCAGCCGATCCTCGATCTGCTGCAGCGCCACGTCGCGACGATCGTCGGCTCAGGAGACTACCGCGCGATGATCGAAAAGGCGGGCTCCATTGCGGTATCGTCCACTGCGGACGAACTTCGGCAGGTAATGGCGCAGACGCTCGACGAAGTGGCAGCGAGCATCCGCGAATTCGGCCTGCAGCAGGAACAATGACGGGTCCGCGTTATGCTCGGCGCAGAACAAGCATCTAGGTCCATGCCGAATGCTTAATAGAGACGGGTATGTATAACCGATAAGGATCGGCCATCACGGAGGAGAGCGATGAGCGACGGACGCAGTGGATTGACACGGCGGCAATGGCTGGCGGGAAGCGCGATGGCGCTGGCGCTGCCGGCGCGGCCGGCATGGGCGCTGGAGACCATCCGACAGGGCTTCCAGACCAACATCTGGGGCATGCCGACCTATTACCTGCTCAAATCAGGGTTGCTCGAGAAGCGCGGCATCAAGTTCGAGGAATTCGCCGTGCCGTCCGGCAATCTCACCATGCAGCAGATGGTGGCGCGCCAGGTCGATCTCGGCACCTATGCCGCCCAGTCCTTCATCATCGGGCACGATAAGGGCGGCCTTGTCGCGATCGCGCAGATCGAAACCGTCGGCAAGACCGCGCAGGTCGTGACCCGCAAGGACCTCAACTTGACCAAGGTCAGCGAGCTCAAGGGGCTCAAGGTCGCCAATCAGACCGGCTCCTCCGTCGGCAATATTTTCGTCGACGTCATTGCGCCGGCGGCCGGCCTCAAGAAGGGCGACTTCCAGGAAGTGCGCATGGACGTCAACAATATGGTCGCGGCGATGGCCGCCAAGACCGTGGACGCCATGGTCAATGTGGAGCCCTACAATTCGATTGCCGTCGTCGAAGGCATTGGCACGTCGATCATGGACTTCTCGCAGGTCGACAAGATGCCGGTATTCATGGCGGCGACACCCGACTTCGTCGACAAGAGCCCGGAGACCGTCATTGCCTACCTTAAGTGCTGGCAGGAAGTGGCGCGCGACTTCAAGGACAATCCCGGCAAGGTCGCCGACGTGATCTACGCGTTCTTCACCTCCAAGGGCTACGCCATGTCGCGCGAGACATTCGCCAAGGCGCTGGCGAAGGTCGAGGTCAATCCGGGCTTTCCCTCCGACCTAGTGCCCGGCTTGCAGAAGGACGCCGAGGTGCTGCTGCGGGAGAAGAAGATTTCCGCCATCCCCGACTGGAAGAAGGCGCTACGGCCGGACCTGTGGGCGAAGGCGGGCTCGTGAGTTGGTCTCGGGTTGTCCTTGCCGGGCTTGACACCGCAAGTCGGGTCTACCCGACTTGCGGCGCATTATACTGCGCAACTCGGGCACGCCCGAGTTGCGGTGCAATCCATCGTTCTTCGTAAGATGCTCTTGCGAAGAAGATGGACCACCCGAAATCGGGTTTACCCGATTTCGGGCATTTAAGTGCGCAAATCGGATCAATCCGACTTGCGTGTTCAAGCCCGCGGGTGACGCGGCTGCACGCCGCGCGCTCTTTATCATTTCCGTACCACGCCACCTCGCTTGCCGCGTCGAAACGCGCTAAAGGTGCGCGCGACGTCGGGGCATGGAGAGTGGAATGAAAGTCGGAAAGAAGAAGGTCGCGAAGAAGACTGCAAAGGCCAAGAAGCCGGCGAAGACGGCAGCGCCGAAAAAAGCGGCAGCGAAAGCCGCGCCGAAGCGTGGGGCGCCCACGAAGAGTCCGGTCACCAACGGCGGCCCCATCACCTGGAACTTCAAGCTCATCGCCCATCACCTGCTCGACGGGTTCGGCGGCATGGGCGAAGGCATGTCGATCCAGATCGCGCCCGACGGACGCCGCATCTTGTGGCTCGCGCACGAAAGCGCGCCGAAGAATTTCACCGCCGTCGACGTATCCGATCCGCGCAAGCCCAAGGTGGTGGTGCAGACCGACCTGCCGCAGGCGCACATGCGCTCCAATTCGCTGGAGACGTGCGGGAACACCATGGCGGTCGCCTATCAAACTCAGAAAAAGGGACTTAAGCCCGCCGGCATGGAGCTGTTCGACATCTCGGTGCCGGAAAAGCCGCGGTCGATCTCGTTCTTCGATTGCTCAGGGGAAACTTCGCGCGGCGTGCATCAGCTGTGGTTTTGCGACGGCGAATACGTGCATTGCGCCTCGGGTGCGCCCGACTTCACGCCCACGCATCCCAACGACGACCAGTTCTATCGTTGCATCGATGTGCGCAATCCGTCGAAGCCGGTCGAAGTCGGCCGTTGGTGGATGCCGGGCACTCGTCAAGGCGATAACGTCGCGCCACCGCCGCGTCACCCGCTGGACAAAGGCCATCGCGCTCACAACACCAACGTCTATCCGCAGCGCGGGGACCGTTGCTACCTCGCCTATATCGACGGCGGCATGTTCATCCTAGACATCTCCGACAAGGCGAACCCGAAGCGGGTCTCGCAGTGGACCAACTCGCCGCCCTATACGGGGTTCATGCACACCGTGATGCCGCTGTTCGACCGCGGGCTCATGGTGATCACCGACGAGTCCACCGAGAACAACGCCAAGGATTGGCCCAAGCTGATCTGGATCCTCGACGCGCGCGAGGAAACCAACCTCGTCCCGATCTCGACCTGTCCCCTGCCCGACCACAAGGCATTCGCCGCCCAGGGCCGTTTCGGCGCGCACAATATCCACGAGAACGTGCCGCGGCCGACCGCCTGGCATTCCGATCAGATCGTGCTCGGCACCTTCTTCAACGGCGGACTGCGCGCCTACGATATTTCCAATCC
>CBFGVM010000318.1:0-5161 GCA_965652015.1 uncultured Alphaproteobacteria bacterium | reverse complement strand
TGTGCTGATCATCGACGCGACGGACCGGCTCGGCTGGCTCGCCGGCCGGGTGCTGGCGGACCTCGGCGCGGACGTGATCAAGCTCGAGCCGCCCGGCAGCGACCGCAGCCGTTCGGGCTGGCGCGCCTTCAACGTCAACAAACGCATTCTCGAACTGGATCCGCAAATCCCGGCCGACCGGGCGCGCCTCGAGGAGTTGCTGCGCACCGCCGACATCTGCCTGCTCACGCCGGGATCAAGCGACGCGCTTCTCGATCCGTCCGCGCTCCGCCGGGACTATCCGCGCTTGGTGGTCGTGGCGATCCGGCCGTTCGGCGGTGTCGGTCCGCGCCGCGCATGGAAAGCGAGCGACATCGAGCTCATGGCCGCGGGGGGCGCCATGGCGCTCGCGGGCGAGCCCGATGGCATGCCGGTGCGTGTGAGCGAGCCGCAATCCTACGGCTGGGCCGGCGCGCAGGCCGCCATCGGCGCGCTCGTGGCGCTGTTTCGCCGCGAGACGACAGGCTGCGGCGATCTCGTCGACGTGTCCGCCCAGGCGTCGGTGATTGCCGCGCTGTCGCACGCGCCGGCGTTCGTCGATCTTCTCGGTGTCGAGCCCACGCGCGCCGGCGCCTTCATGACCGGCCGCTCCATCAAGGGCGCGCGCTATCGCGTGTTCTGGCCCTGCCGCGACGGCTACATCAACTTCATCTTCTACGGCGGCGTGGCAGGGCGGCGCACCAACGAGCAGCTCGTCGCCTGGATGCGCGAACGCGGCGCCGAGCTCGGCGCACTCGCTGCGATTGACTGGAAAACCTGGGACCCTACCAAGGCCGACCAGGACGAGGTCGATGCGATCGAGGCGCCGGTCGGCAAATTCTTCACTGGGTTGACCAAGCGCGAATTCCTCAACGAAGGACATCGGCGCGAGATGCTGGGCTATCCGGTCGCAACCGTTGCGGATATCGCCAGCGATCCTCAGCTCGAGGCGCGCGGCTTCTTCCAGGCCGTCGCGGGTTTGGCCGAGCGCTTCTGCGGCAGTTTCGCGGTAATCGACGGGAGGCGCCCGCCGCTGCGCCATCATCCCGACGCGCCGTTCGCGGCAGCACCGCAACCCCTCGCTGCGCCGGCTGCCCCGTTCGCTGATGCGTTCGAGGTGACGGCTGCGCCGCCTGCGCCCGCAGCCCGGCGTCCTTGCGCGACTGGAACGCACCCTGGAGGGAAGCCATGACCGCGGTCGCACAGGCGCTCTCCGGGCTCAAGGTGCTCGAGTTCGGCGGCTATGCCGCGGGCCCCCACATCGGCAAGGTGCTGGCGAATTTCGGCGCCCACACGATTCACATGGAATCGAGAGAACGTCCCGACGGCTTCCGCATCCAATATCCACCGTTCAAGGACAATCGTCCCGGCTACAACCGCAGCGGCTGCTTCGCCTTCTTCAACGACTCGAAGTACAGCGTCGTCATCGATCTCAAAAAGCCCGCAGGCGTGGCGCTCGCCCGCCGCATGGCGCAATGGTGCGACCTCATCATCGAGAACATGCGGCCGGGCGTGATGGAACGGCTCGGCCTCGGGTTCGCCGCGCTCGCCGAGCTCAACCCCCGGCTGGTGATGCTCTCGACCTGCAATATGGGACAGACCGGCCCGCGCGCGGATCAGCCCGGCTTCGGCTCGCAGCTCTCCGCGCTTGCCGGCATGTGCGAGCTGACCGGCGTTCCGAAAGGGCCGCCGATGCTGCTCTATGGGCCCTATATCGACTACATCGCCTCGTTGCTCGGCACCTCGGCCGCACTTGCGGGCGTGCTCCGCAGCCGGCGAACCGGCAAGGGCGCGCTGATCGATCTGTCGCAATACGAATGCGGCCTCGTGTTCATGGGCGCGGCGCTCCGGGAGTTCTTCGCCAGCGGCCACGTCCCCGCGCGCTGCGGGAATGATGATCCCGTCGCCGTACCGCACGGCGCGTTCCCGTGTCTTGATCGCGAATGGGTCGCGCTGTCGTGCTGGTCGGATGCAGACTTTGCCGCGCTGGCGCACGCGATCGGCGAGGGGAAGCTTGCGAGCGAGGCGCGCTTTGCGACCGCGCCGGCACGGCGGGCGAACGGCAAGGCGCTCGATGCCGTCATCTCGGCGTGGACCGCGCAGCGCAGCGCCGACGCCGCGGCCACAGCCTTGCAGGTGGCGGGCGTCGCCGCCTACCCGGTCGTGACCATGGCGGGGCTATTCTCGGATCCGCAGCTTTGCGCGCGCCGGCAATTCCGCGTGCGGCGCCATGCGGAGATGGGCGATCACGCCTACTGCTATCCCGGCTTCGATCTGGCGGAGGCGCCCGGCGACATCGTGGGGCCGGCGCCGTGCGTCGGTGCCGACAACGATTTCGTACTTCGCGATCTCATCGGATTGAGCGAAGCAGAGTACGAGTCGTACCGGCAGCAGGGCGTATTCGACTGAGGCGTGGGTGCTAAACGCGCGGTTTGTACTACGCTCTCCGGAAACCCCGGAAAATTATTTTATTCCTTCTGATTGCAGCATTCGGAGCTTGAGTGGTTTGGCCAGTCGATCACTGTCGTAAACAGCCTCACGCTGAGCCCGCAAACCAGCGCCCCGCTTAGATCAATTCAGAACAATTCAGGTTTTGCCCAACGACCTGGCGTTCGCCCGGTGGTAAGAGCCTTCCGGATCGGCATCCTGAGCGGCCGTCGAGCCGCGGCGCATCATCGTGCTTCGACGTGCTTGCTCATGACCCTTTCGGCTGTTCCTGAGCTCGCGTTGGTGCCGGAGAATAGCGACGTAATGGCAAAGACCGCGAGCAGCGCTGCCCAGATCGTGCCGACAACGGTATTGGTGATCATCCAGCGCTGGAACGTGCCGCGGTCGTGCGCATTCATGCGCCGATTCTCGTCCGTGAGTTCGTCTCTAGTCATATGCTGCCCCCTCAATGAAACGGGCTCACGACGGGTGAGCCCGACATGCCGGCATGGATAGTTGCGAACGAAGGTAAAAATTTGGTCGCTTTTTGGTCTCAATGGGAGCAGGGGAGATTTGTCTAGAGGTGTGTCTTTCGCGCACGATAAGACCGACAGATGCGGATGCTGCTTTCGGGCACTCCTGCTGTGCATTCTCGCCATTGCGCAATTTCCGTAGAGGAATTAAGGCTCAAGTCGCGAAGGAGGCCTGGCTATCGGCGCCGGATTGAGTTCATGAGCGCCACACCGGAGCAGCCCGGTCCAACCAGCGTCGGGACGCCGCGACCGGCCATCCCGATGGCCCTGCGCATTATGGCCATCATTCTTCGAACGCTGTTCATCGGCGCGCTCGTGGCCATTACCGTACGCGTCAGCGGCCCGCAGAGCGAAAGCCTTGCGTCTATCTATGAGACCCCCGAAGATCTGATTAGGCTTGCTCTGGGATTCGCGGTGTGCCTATGGATCGTGTTCCATCTTTTCATGCTCCCCAGGACCGCCGAGGGATATAGGATGTGGATCTACCTCGGCCTTGTGATCGCCCCTCTCACCTGGGCGGTCGCCATCATCATCTGGCGCTGAGCCCGCACGCACGGTTCGGCACCACGCAAATGCTAAGGAAAATTTGGGGAGGATTCCGTGACGATGATGCGATTGCGCGCAACGGTCATTGCCGTCGCCGCCAGTGTCGGCTTCGCCGGGTCTGAGGCGCTGTACGCCGAAACATATCCGACACGCTCGGTGACACTCATCGTTCCGTCCGCCGCCGGCGGCGGCACCGATACCATCGCGCGCCTGATCGGCGACCAGCTGTCCAGGCAGCTCGGCCAGGGCTTCGTGGTCGAAAACCGTACCGGTGGCGGCATGCTGGTCGGCACTACGGCCGCGGCCAAGGCGGCGCCCGATGGATACACGCTGCTGGTCGGGCTCACGGGCAATATGTCGGTTAATCCGAGCCTATTCGCCAAGCTGTCCTACGATCCGCTCGCGGATTTCACGCCGGTGGCGATGCTCGCCAACTACCCCTTCCTGGTCGTCGTGAACAATGACCTGCCCGCCAGGTCGATCAAGGACCTCGTCGCTCTGCTCAAAGCACGGTCCGGCCAGATCGACTACGCCTCCGCCGGCAATGGCACGGGACAGCACCTCGCGCCCGAACTGTTCAAGATGATGACCGGCACGGAGATGGGACATGTGCCTTATCGCGGCGCGCAACCGGCGTATCAGGACGTGATCTCCGGGCGCGTGCCGGTGTTCTTCGACAACATGTCGACGGCGATGAGCCTTGTGAAGGGCGGCAAGGTGCGCGCGCTTGCCATCACCTCCAAGAAGCGATCGGCGCTGATGCCCGAATTGCCCACGGTCGATGAAGCCGGCGTGCCCGGCTACGAGTATTACACGTGGTTTGGTTTGTGGGCGCCCAAGGGCACGCCGCAGCCAATCGTCGAAAAGCTCTATGCCGAGGTCCGCACCGCGCTCGCCGATCCTATGGTTCAGCAGCGCATTGCCGATACCGCAGGCGAGCCGTCCCAAATGCCGCGCGAGCAGATCGACCTGTTTGTGAAAACCGAAATCGCCAAATGGGCCGAGGTGGTCAAGCGCGCCGGAATAAAAGTCGAATAGCGCCGTCAAAATCGCTTTAATGGCACGCCGGTGACCGGCACAGGCGAGAGCGCATGATGAAATCTCCAGCCTTTCTACTTATCACGCTCGCTGCAGGAGTCTTCAGCGCGACATCCGCCGGGGCCCAAACCTATCCGAACAAGCCCGTGCGGATCATCACCGCGAACAGCCCGGGCGGGACCAGCGACATCTTTGTCCGCGCGCTCGGAGACGAGCTGCAGAAACGCTGGGGTCAACCGGTGATCATCGAGAATCGCTCCGGGGGAGGGATGAACATCGCCGGTCGCGCGTGCGCTGATGCGCCGAATGACGGCTATACGATCTGCATTTTGCCCAACGAAACGCTCACACTGAACCAATTCACCTATAAATCGATCCCCTTTGATCCGGCGAAGGACTTCGAGCCCATCACCAACGCCTTCATCAACACGCAGGTCCTGGTGGTCAGCGCGGCGCTCAATGTCGGCTCGCTCGACGAGCTCGCGGCGCTTTCCAAGGCCAAGCCCGGGACCTTGAGTTACAGCGCGCTAGCCATTCCCATGCTGATCACCATGGAGAAATGGAAGCAGAAAACCGGGGCCGATCTCGTCCACGTGCCG
>CBFGVM010000317.1:0-5164 GCA_965652015.1 uncultured Alphaproteobacteria bacterium | reverse complement strand
AATCGATCATGCCGGCAATGCCGCACATTCCATTACTCCAGAGGACGACTCTCGCTGCTTGCTGTGTCGGGGCCCGGTGAACTCATCGCCGCGACTTTGGAGTTTACTCGAGATCGACCACCGCCGCGAACCGATCCGCTCCAGCTATTGCGGAGATTCGCTCCTACCATACCCCCCGGCGCGGTCCCGTTTCGACATATTGCCACAACGTGGGATGCGACCACAGACGCGCAGGCAAATCGACTTTTTGTGGGTCGCAAAGTTCCGGCCACCGCATCGTGGCCCTTTCGAGAAGCGGCAAGGCGGCGACCAACCGCAGATAGGGAAAAGTTGAATAATTGTCTTCCGCAGTCGAGGCGAGCCGCGCCTGACAAAACGGTTGCGCATGTGGCACGCGGAGCGGGCTTGCCGCGATCGATCTCGTCTTGAGGGGCGACTCCGATTGTGGCAACAGTTGCCGATATGATACGGGGCCTGATTGCAGGGGTGGCGGTCGCGATCCTGAGCATGACCGCTCTCTTCGCCATAAATCTCGCCCTGACACAAATTTCTCCGGAGCACTATCGCCGCGTTGTTTTGCAGGCCCTCGAATCCGGTACGCTTGGCACCGTTACGCATTTGCCCTTTGCCCCGAGCAAGGAGATCTATCCTTTCGGGGGCAACGATTGTCTCATCCTCGGCGCACTGGTGATGCCTCGCGACGCGCCGCTCCGAGCCAGCGTATCGCCGCGCCTGCCCCTCTCAGGCGAAGAGACCGATAGCGCGCCGGGATATCCTGCGGCAGCGCTATGCCGCGGGCTTGCAGCTACGATGAGAGCGATTGCCCGCAACCCGACAGACCAGTTCCCGCCGCCGTCGTACTATCATCGATACATTCACGGCGACACCACAGTCGCGGCGCTGCTGCTGGCGGCCATGTCTTTCGCCACAGCTACGACGACTCTGCTTGCTGCATGCTACGCAATGATCGCGGCGATCGCGCTGGTGGCGCTGTTTCGGTTCAGGACCGGCGATCCGACCGAGCGCAGACGTGCAGGCGCCTTCCTGATCATTGCCGCCACGCTGGCATGCTTCTACGGGGTGCCGGTTTTCGATCGCTCGTTCTCGTTCGCTCCCAGCGATCTGCTTATATTCACGTTCATCCTTTATGGCCTGCTCCAGCCTCTTGGCGCCATTCCGCTGCACCGCCTCGTTCTTGCCGCCGCCATCTTCGGCAGTTCGATCGCAATCCTCGAGTTTCTCACGGGCGGAGTTCCTCTCGGTTTGGCCACACTGATCGCGCTGATCGGGCTCGGGCGGCCGCCGGACTGGGGCACATTGCGCAACCGTATGGCGGTCGGCACGGTAGCATTCGGTGCCGCCGTCATCGCCTGCTTCGGTTACAAGTTGTTGGCGGTCGCGGCAGTTTTCGGAACGAACGAGCTTTCGGTTTTTTTCGAGACACTTGGCCAGAGGATGGGAGGATCCGTGGAGGCGAACCTCTCCGAGAGTGCGAGGGCGACTCTCGCCGCGTACCACATCAACCCGCAATGGCTCGATGCCAATATCTTGACGCGCGTGGGCTTCGCGGGACTGATGCTGATCTATTCGTCGTTTTTTCTGGGATGGGGCTCGCACCTGCTGGGCGCGGCGCTCGTGCTTCTCCCGACGCCGCTCCTCATCGCCTTCGCTTGTTCTTCATACCGCGACCGCCGCGTCTCTGCGCCGGCACGCGAGCGCCTCGCATTAGCGGCAGCCGGAGCCGTTCCGGTCGTATGGTATGTTCTGTTTGCCAATCACACGATCCTGCACTCCTCTTACATGGTGAGACCTTTGGCTCTCAACGTAGCGCTGTGCGTCGTGGCCGCATTGCCTTGTCGGCATCCGACGATCGGGCGATCCCGGGCCCGCATTGCCGATGCGGGCGCGGTTTGACCGCGCGCCACTGCAAAGGGCTCTCGAGGCTACGGCGCCGCCCATGAAGATTCTTTTTCTGGTCCGTGACCTTGCTATCGGCGGCAGCCAGCGCCAGCTCGCCTTACTCGCCGCCGGCCTTGCGAAGCGGACACACGACGTGGCGGTTGCCGTACTCTACGCCGGCGGACCGCTCGAAGCTTTGCTCGACGGCAGCGGCGCACGTCTTCTGGCGATCGGCAAGTCGAGCCGTTGGCGGGCCGCCGCGCCGCTCGCAAGATTGCGGCGGCTTTTTTTGAACGAACGCCCTGATCTGGTCTACGCTTTTCTTCCGACACAGACGACGCTTGCAGCGCTGCTGTTGCCGCGACGAGTCAAGACGAAGCTCGTCTTCGGATTGCGCGCCGCAGGCGTGCGTCTGGACCGCTATGACGCGTTGAGTGCGCTCATGTATCGATCCGAGGTCTGGCTCGCGCGCCGCGCCGATCTCGTTGTTGCCAATGCCCGCGCCGTGCGCGCTGACGCTGTCGGGCGCGGCATGCCCGCTGATCGCATCGTCGTCGTCCCGAACGGCATCGACACCGACGCGATGAGGCCCGACGCGACCGCTGGCCTTGCCATCCGCCGCAGGTGGCAGATTCCCGACAACGCGTTTGTCATCGGCTGCGTGGCGCGGCTTGACGCGATGAAGGACCATGCCAACCTGCTGAATGCAGCAGCGAGTTTTGCACGCAATCATCCGGATGCGCATTTGGTTTGCATCGGAGGTGGGCCGCCCTCGTATGCCGACGAGCTCAAAGCCCTCGCCAAATCTCTCGGACTAACGGGTCGAGTGGTGTGGGCTGGCGAAATCGACGATGTAAAGGCCGCCTACAACAGCTTCAACATTGCTACGCTGTCATCTTCGTTCGGAGAGGGATTTCCCAACGCGATCGGTGAGGCGATGGCTTGCGGCGTTCCGGTGGTGGCGACAAACATAGGCGATGTTCGATGGATCGTCGGCGAGTTCGGTGAGGTCGTGCCGCCGAGCAATCCGGACCTTCTATGCGCTGGATGGAGTCGGCTGCGAGCGCGTCTGGCGCGAGATCCGGGTCTTCGCGAGCAGGTTCGTGGAGCAATCATCGCAAGCTATGGAATCGAAGCCATGCTCGACAGAACCGAAACCATCCTCTCGCAGCTCGTCGGGGGTCGCCCGCCTGCCGAGATCGGCCGCGATCTTGTATGATCCGGCCGCAGGGATGGACCGTGGCGACTTCGCAGAGCCGGTCGGCCTGCGGGACCTCAGATCAAGGAGCTTCTTGCGCGCCCTGCCTGGCGTCAGCTTGCCCGCCGATAGAGATACTCGTCGCAGCCCGACCCGAAGATGCCGGTCGTGAGCGGTGTGCCGGTCGCGTGGATGCACGCGAAACCGAGCGGCCGCATCAAGGCGTCCACTTCCGGCGCCAAAATCGACTCATAGGGATAGCCGCCCATCCAATCGTGCACGTCATGCACGAAATCCATTCCACGGACGCTATGGTAGTTGGCGACGTGAGATCGAAAGTCGCGGCCCATGATAAAGAAAGCCGACCGCAATAGCGCGATGTAGAGCGCACGCGCGCGCCGCTGCGCCGGCGGCGACGCCCCGCTATACCACTGCTTTTCCCATCGCCAGAAGCTGCACATCACCGTGCGATGATAGAGCGCAAACGCGAACAGACCGCCGGGTACGACTAGGCGCGCCGCAGCAGCCAACGCGTCATGCATGGCTCCCGTGTGATGCAGGACTCCCCACGCATACACCACATCAAAGCTGCCGAGACCGCGGACATACCGGTCATCAAGGATCGAGCCTTGCTCTATCGTCCATTCCCGGTCGCCAGCAAAATAGCGTTCCCGCAACTGCGTCGTACAAGCCACAGAATCTTCATCAAAGTCGAACGAATGCACGCGCGCGCCCAGCCTGCGCGCGGCGAGCGAAAACAGTCCGCTGCCAGAACCAACATCGAGAAAACTCAGCCCGGCGAGGCTGTCGCATTGGAGTAGCCGCCGAACCGATTTTTCCGCTTCGGCCAGCTGATCCGGGCCCAGAGTGCGAGCAAAATCCAGCCAGTTGTCGCCAAATCGGAAACGACGATCCTGAATTTCTCTATCCGCCATTCCTGATGATCCGATCGTTGCCCGCGCCGCAAGATAGCGGGTTCGGTTTCGCCGTGCCAATGCGACGGCGAAAGTCCGCAGGCGTTGGTGTGCGGTCCGCGCCGGAATGCTATCGTGCGGAGAGTCGCGGCGCGCGAAAGTGAAGCAATGACTGAGCAAGCCACTGAGCGTCTCTGGGTCCTGGGACCCGTCGCTCTTGTCGCGTTTCTCTTGACTATCGGGCTGATCGTGCTGCTGCGCCCCTGGCTCGCGCGTTATGCGATGGTCCAGCCCAACGCTCGTTCCTCCCACCACAAGCCGACGCCGCAAGGCGGTGGCATCGCGGTCGTCGTCGCGACGCTGGTCACCGCATGGGCCGCGATCGCCTTGTCGCCGGTCCTCCTGCACAATCAAGGGACCCAATTCTTGGCGGTGAGCGCGGCAACGGCGCTCCTGGGAGCGGTCGGCGCAATCGACGACATGCGCTCCTTGCCGGCCACGGCGCGACTCGCCACGCAATGCATTGCCGTCGGTGCCGTGATCACGGCGCTGCCGGCCGAGCTGCAAAGCTTCCCGCATGTGCCCTGGGCGGTCGAGCGCGCGGGGCTTTTTCTCGCCGGGCTATGGTTTGTCAATCTCGTTAATTTCATGGACGGCATCGACTGGATGACCGTGGCCGAAGCCGTGCCGGTTACGGGAGCAATCCTGGTGCTTGGGTTCGTTGGTGTTGTCGCTCCATTGCCTGCTCTACTCGCGGCCGCACTGCTTGGCGCGATCGTTGGATTTGCGCCTTTCAACAAGCCGCTGGCGCAGATCTTTTTGGGCGATGTGGGCAGTCTACCCATTGGGCTCCTGCTCGGATGGCTCTTGCTGCAGCTCGCAGCAATGGGTCATCTGGCGGCGGCACTCATCCTGCCCCTCTACTATATCGCCGACGCCACGATCACCCTCCTAGGGCGCATCGCGAGAGGTGACGCAATCTTGCAGGCCCATCGCGCGCACTTCTACCAGCGCGCCACCGATCGTGGGCTCAAGGTTCGGGAGGTCGTCGCTCGCGTCTTTGTCGTGAATCTCGCGCTCGCTGGGCTCGCGTTCATAACTGTCGCGGCGCAGAACACCATCGTATCGCTGGCGATGCTGGCCGCCGCCGCTG
>CBFGVM010000316.1:0-5174 GCA_965652015.1 uncultured Alphaproteobacteria bacterium | reverse complement strand
TTCGACCTGCCGGTGATCGTCGGCATCGAGGAAGGGCTGTTCGCCAAGGCAGGTCTTGATGTCAGCTTTTCCGCCACCTATGCGGACCGGGAAAAGGACAGCGTGCAGACGCCATTGATGTCCCGCCTCAAGGAGAACCTTTTCGATGGCGGGTCCGCCGACAGCTACAACGTCTGCGAATGGGCGAGCATCGACCGGCTCGAGCGCGGCAAGCGCGGCGGCAACATCGCAGCGTTGCGCGCGGCGGTCGCCGCGCAGGCGATCCTCAGCTTCGACGACAAGCTGCAGGTCCCGCGCGACCTGTCGGACGTGCCGGTCATGGCGCAGGAGCTCACCGGCTCGCACTACACGACGATCCAGATGCTCGAAAGCGCGGTCGGCCCGGAGCACGTCAAGATCCAGAGCGGCGGGCTGCCGCAGACGCGCTATGCGGCGCTCAAGGCCGGCAGTGCGCGGGCGATCGCGGTGATGGAGCCGTTCATCAGCCTCGGTCTCAAGGAGGGCGCCCATATCATCGCCGCTTCGTTTTATCGCGGCGGCGAGGTCATTTCGCCCGATCTGACACCGGCGCAGCGCAAGGCCTATTACGATGCCGAGAACGAGGCCGTCGACCTGATCAACGCCGACTTTTACAAATACGCCCACCACGTCACCGCCCACGCCAAGGGCGCCTTGCAACCGACGGAATTGCTGCGGGCGTTCGTGCGCTACAAGCACGTCGACTACTATGACGCGACGCTGTTCAACCGCGCCTACGAGTGGATGAAGGCGCGCGGCATGAGCGAAGGTCAGAGCCAGCACGCCGCGCTGGTCGTCGGCTGATTTCGCGTTGGTGCTGGCGGCGTGCGGGTGGACGCGCTTTTTGTCTGATCTACACAGCCGCGCCAAGATAAGCTTCGATCACGCGCGCGTTGGCCTTGAGTTCGCGCGCCGAGCCCGAAAGCGTAATAGCCCCCGTTTCGAGGACATACCCGCGATCGCACGTCTCGAGCGCCAGCCACGCCATCTGCTCGACCAGCAGCAGGGTGAGGCCGCGGGCCTTGAGCTTTGTGAAGGCATCGAAGATGGCGCGCAACACGATCGGGGCCAGGCCGAGCGACGGCTCATCGAGCAACAGCAGCCGCGGGCGGCTCACCAGCGCGCGCCCGATCGCCACCATCTGCTGCTCTCCGCCGCTGAGCAGACCAGCCGGCTGATCGAGCCGCTCCCGCACGCGCGGAAACAACTCGCAGACCTCCTCGAGGCTCTCTGAGAACTCCGCTCGCCGACCCCGTCGCAGATATCGATACGCGCCGAGCTCCAGGTTCTCGCGCACGGTGTGTTCGGGAAAAAGCTGGCGCCCTTCGGGGACCAGGGCCAGCCCGCGATCGGCGATCTCGTGCGCGGGCATGTCGGCGATCGAGCTGCCGGAGAATTCGATTCGGCCCCGCGCGCGCGGCAATAAACCGGCCAGGCATTTCAGCGTGGTGGTCTTGCCGGCACCGTTGCTCCCGAGAATGGTGATGATCTCGCCCGGCTCGATCGCGAACGAGAGGCCCCTCACCACCTCGAGCTCGCCATATGCCACGTGCAGATCTTCGACCTCAAGCAGCGGCATGGGGCGTCCCCAAATAGGCGGCAATCACCCGCTCGTCGCGCTGGATGGCGGCCGGCGGTCCGTCGGCGATGACGACGCCATAATCGAGCACGGTGACGCGGTCGGAGATGCTGATGACGAGCTCCATGTGATGCTCGACCAATACCACGGTGATTCCGCTGTCTCTGAGCTGGCGGATGATGTGTCCCAGGGTGTGAATTTCTTCGGCGACCAGACCGGCGGCTGGTTCGTCAAGCAAGAGAAGCTGCGGTCGTACGGCGAGCGCACGGGCAATTTCGAGCAGCCGGCGGTGTCCATAAGCCAAACTGTTGGCCGGCACATTTTCATAGCGTGCGAGGCCGACAAAAGAGATTAGGTCGCGCGCACGGGCCAAGTTGCGGGCGGCTTCGTCACGGGCGCTCTTGCGCCCGAAAATGGCCTCGAAAGATCCAGAGCGTGAATGCCGCGCGCAGCCCACGAGGACGTGCTCCAGCACGGTCATGTTTCCGAACAGTTTGATCGTCTGGAACGTGCGCACGATGCCTTGCCGGGCGGCATCGTCCAACGAACGCACCGTCGCCGCACGCCCCTCGATTGCAATCTCTCCGGAGTCGAGTGGATAGAATCCGGTCGCGACATTGATCAGCGTCGTCTTGCCGGCACCGTTCGGTCCGATCAACGCGTGAATCGTGCCCGATTCGACCCGAAAATTCACGTCGCGAAGGGCCTGTATGCCGCCAAAGCTCTTGGAAATATTGTTCAACTGCAGCCCCACGCCGACGGTCGTTGCCAGCTTGCTCGGCGACGTGGCGCCGACCACGGTGGCGCCCATTTTGGCGCGCGCTGCACGCTCCTTGCGGCCGGCGAGCAAGCCCATGACGCCGTTGGGCAGGAAGTAAAGAGTGAGGAGGATGAAGCATCCGTAGATGATCAGGCGGAACTTGTCGAAGTCTTGCAAGATCTCGGGCAGGATGGTGAGGACGGCTGCCCCGATCACCGGGCCCATCAGCGTCCCCGCTCCGCCGAACAACACGGCAAGCAGAAAGAACACTGAGCTGAAGAACTGGAAATTGTCCGGGCTGACGTAATTCTGCTGGTGTGCGAAGAGCGTGCCGCCGAATCCGGCAAAAGCCGCACTGATCACGAATACAAGCACCTTGAGCCGGTAGACATTGATGCCGACCGACGCGACCGCGATCTCGCTGTGCTTGATGGCGAGGATGCGAAGGCCGAGCTCGGAGTTGATCAGTCGGCGCTGGATCATGAGCGTCGCCACGAAGAGGCCGAGCACGACGTAGTAGAAGCTGCCGGTGTCGAACAGGTAGGGACCGAGCTGCGCCTTCGGAATCGAGGACAGGCCGAGATCGCCGCCGGTGACCGATACCCATTCCTGCAGGATCTTGAAGATCACCCAGCCGAACGCGATCGTTACCATTGCGAGATACGGTCCACGCACGCGCAGCGCGGGAAAGGCCAACAGCGCGCCGAAGGCGGCCGCGACCAGCGTTCCCGAGATGACGCCGAGCCAGATGTGCAGGCCGGTGGCCGCGAAGAATGGCAGCGGCGCAAGCGCCTTGGTCAATAGCGCCGTGGTGTAGGCGCCCATCGCCATGAGCGCCGCATGTCCGAGCGAGAACTGCCCGGCATAGCCCGCGAGTATATTGAGCCCGACGGCAACGATTCCGTAGATGAACACGACGATGCCGAGGAAGCTGTAGTAGGTGCCCGGGACGAAGGCCGGGAGAACGATGAGCGCCGCCAGCGCGAGCCCAGCGAGCCAAGGGACCGCTCGCTCGGTCATGCCCTTTCCTCGACCGGCTTGCCGAACAAACCTTCAGGCTTGAGAAAGAGCGCGAGGATCATGAGTGAAAAGCCGAGAATGTCGCGAACGCCGGTGTAGAAGTAGCCGGAGATCAGCGCCTCGAGCGCGCCGTAGGCGAGCCCGCAGACCAGAATTCCGCGCGGCGCCGCCAGCCCGGCAATGATGGCGATGGCGAACGCCTTGAGGCCGAGCACGGTGCCGAGCTGCGGCTCGGCGAGCGTAAGCGGCACCACCAGAAAACCGGCGAACCCCGCGAGTGCGGCCGCCGCCGCATACGAAACCGCCTGGACGCGGCGGGTATTGATGCCCATGAGGCTGCTCGTTTCGCCGCTGTGGGCGACGGCTCTAAAGGCTTTGCCGATAAGCGTCCTGCGATAGAACAGGTCGAGCGCGATGAAAGTCACGCATGCGGCCGCGATGATCAGGAGCTGTTGCGGCAGGACCGCGACTGGCCCGATATAGATCGGATTCTTGCCGAGGAGCGGAGGCACAGGCGTCGGGCTGCGCCCCCAGACGATCTCGGCCAGATCGATCATCAGAAATCCGACAGCCAGCGTGCTCATCACCCACACGTCACTGCCGGCGCGCAAAAACGGCATGACGGAAAATCGTTCGGCGACAATTCCGAGCGCAAACAGCGCCGCTACGACAATCGCAAGCGCCGCCAGCGGGTGGACCGCGTGCAGGACGATTAATGAATAGGTGAGCATGCCGCCGAGCATCACCCACATGCCGAGGGCGAAGTTCAGCGCCTTGGTGGTCATGTAGGTGAGGCTGTATCCGACCGCGATCAGTCCGTAGATCGCGCCGGTGGCGATGCCGCTCAGCGCAACCTGGAAGAAGAAGTACATGTGGGTGCCGCGAATGCCGGCGAGGGCCGCATGCGCGGCCGCCGGGGTGCTGGGCGCGCGCGAGCGCGCCCGGCGGAGCTCCTACTCACAGCAGTGTCATGTTGGACTTGTCGATGTACTTCTTGGTCTGGGCGTCGATCTCGACATGAGGACCTTTGGCATCGAACTTGACCTCGAGCATCTTGCCGTTGGTCCAGCGCGTCATGACCATGTCCTCCTCGGTCACCGCGTTGTGGCGGTCGCGAGTGAACACCGGCCGCGTGAAGTGCTTCACCAGGCCCTTGAACTCCGGAATGTTCTCGAGCGCCGCGCGAATCTTCTGCGGCTCCGCGCCGTCACGTTCGATCGCGGCCTTGAACAGGTACACCGCATCGTAGGCGCCGATCGCGAAGACGGCGGCATCCATATCCTGGTTGTGCCGGCGGCGGTATTCGTTGACGAAGGCCATGCGATCCGGCGGCTGCGGCCCGTCGATCGTCACCGTCGTGCTGGTGAGGACGCCCTCGCCGGCCGCACCCGCCGCCTTCCAGAAGGCGGGACCCGCGATGCCCCAGGCTGAAACGTAAGGCGTATTGTCCCTCAGCTTTTCCTTGGTCTGCACGACGAAGGTGTTCTCGCGCACCAGCGCGTAATTGAGAATGCTCTGTGCGCCCGCGTTCTTGAGCTTGATGATTTGCGGCGTCATGTCGGTGTCGTTGTTGTCGAACGTCTCGTCCGCCACCGGAGCGAGCCCGTTCTCCTTGAGCCGGCGCTGCAGCTCGCCGCGTCCGGTCACGCCCCAGCCGCCGGTCCAGGTGAGCAGGCCGACCTTCGTATGGCCGAACTTCTTGACCATGGTATCGACCATGAAGTTCGCTTGCCCTGTCCCATACATGCCGACCCGGAACAGATAGTTGTCCCGCCCTTGCTTCTGAGCGTCGTTTTC
>CBFGVM010000315.1:0-5174 GCA_965652015.1 uncultured Alphaproteobacteria bacterium | reverse complement strand
CCTGCCGCGCACGCGGCTGTTGTGGATCATCATGCGCCACGCCTTCATCTGATGCCGCGCACGGTTCACGTCATCGGCGCGGGGCTTGCCGGGCTTGCCGCCGCTGTGCGCCTTGCGGGGCGCGGGATCAATGTCATCGTGCACGAAGCCGCCGGCGTCGCCGGAGGCCGCTGCCGGTCCTACCATGACCCGCTGCTCGACATGGTCATCGATAACGGCAACCATCTGTTGCTCTCCGGCAATCATGCCGCGCTGTCCTACCTCGATACGATCGGCTCCCGGCACGGACTGGTCGGTCCCGCAGCGGCTGAGTTCGCGTTCATGGACCTCGCAAGCGGCGAGCGCTGGACCTTGCGTATCAACGCTGGGCGCCTACCGTGGTGGATCTTTGATCGCAGGCGCCGCGTGCCGGACACGACCGCGGGAGATTATCTTTCCCTTGCTCGCCTGCTGTATGCTTCCGACGCAAAGACGATCTGTGCGGCAGTCAAATGCGCAGGACCCCTCTACGAACGCCTTGCGCGGCCGCTCTGGCTCGCGGCGCTCAACACCGACCCCAAGGAGGCAAGCGCAGCTCTCGCTGGCGCCATTATCCGCGAAACATTGGCCGTGGGGGGAGAAGCCTGCCGACCGCTCATCGCCCGCAATGGGCTTGGAGAGGTTTTCATCGAGCCGGCGCTGCGCTTTCTCGGCAAGCACAAGGCGACGGTCGTATTCGGACGTCGGCTTCGCGCGCTCGGCTTCGCGCACGACAAGGTAGCGACCCTCGACTTCGGCGACGATAAGGTGGCGACCGGCGATGATGGCGTGATCCTCGCCGTGCCGCCGATCGTGGCGGCGGCTCTCGTTCCCGAGCTGAAGACCCCCTCGCAGTTCCGCGCCATCGTCAATGCGCATTTTCGGCTCGAGCCGCCGGCAGGGCTTGCGCCCATCATCGGAGTCGTGAACGGGACCATGGAGTGGCTTTTTACTTTTCCCGACCGATTGTCGGTCACGATCAGCGCAGCCGATCGCTTGCTGGATGTTCCGCGCGAGTCCTTGGCCCAGGACCTGTGGCAGGAAGTCGCGACTGTTGCCGGTCTTTCCACGGCGCTGCCACGATGGCAGATCGTGCGTGAGCGCCGCGCGACCTTTGCCGCGACGCCCGGCGAGAATGCCAAGCGTCCGGATGCGAAGACTGCGTGGCGCAATTTGTGGATCGCCGGCGATTGGACCAAGACCGATCTGCCGGCGACCATCGAGGGCGCAATCCGCTCCGGCAATCGGGCGGCCGATCTCGTCGCTGCATCGTGATTGAGGGCTAAGTCATGAACCGCGTGTCGTCTGAGCCCGATTCCTCGCCAACTGCCCTCGACCAGGGCATCGAGGGAGCGACACGCGCGCTGCTTGCTCTGCAGCAGCGCGATGGACACTGGGTGTTCGAGCTGGAGGCGGACGCGACCATTCCGGCCGAATACGTCTTACTGCGGCACTATCTGGGCGAACCCGTCGATACGGCTCTCGAAGCCAAAATCGCGGCCTACCTGCGCCGCGTCCAGGGCGATCACGGCGGCTGGCCGTTGTTCCACGAAGGCGGCTTCGACATGAGCGCGAGCGTGAAAGCCTATTTCGCGCTCAAGATGATCGGTGATGGCGTCGACGCCCCGCATATGGTCCGTGCGCGAGCGGCGATCCGCGCGCGCGGCGGCGCGTCGCGCTCGAACGTATTCACGCGGGTGATGCTGGCGCTGTTCGGGTTCATTCCCTGGCGCGCCATTCCGGTGATGCCCGTCGAAATCATGTTGCTGCCGAAGTGGTTTCCCTTCCATCTCGACAAGGTTTCGTACTGGAGCCGCACCGTTATCGTGCCGCTATTGGTGCTGATGGCGCTTAAGCCCAGAGCCCGCAACGCGAAGGGGGTCACGATCGAAGAGCTCTTCCTCGAGCCGCCCCAGGCCATCGGCCTCGCGCCGAGGGCGCCGCAGCAGAAGGCGACGTGGTTTTGGTTCTTCCGCGGCGTCGATGCCGTTCTTCGTTTTGTCATGCCCATGTTCCCGAGCCGCTTGCGGCAGCGCGCGACCGACCGCGCGGTGGCATGGGTGACGGAGCGTCTCAACGGCGAGGATGGTCTGGGCGCGATTTTTCCGGCGATGGCCAACAGCGTGATGATGTTCGATGCCCTTGGCTATCCGGAGCATCATCCCGAGCGCGCGATCGCACGCAAATCCATCGAGAAGCTTCTCGTCCTGCACGAGCACGAGGCCTATTGCCAGCCTTGCGTTTCGCCGATTTGGGATACCGCGCTCACCTGCCACAGCCTGCTCGAGGCCGGCGGCGATCGGGCCGTCGCGCAAGTGCGCAAAGGTCTCGAGTGGCTGACGCCGAAGCAGATCCTCGATGTCAAAGGCGACTGGATCGCTCGGCGGCCCGATGTCCGGCCCGGCGGCTGGGCCTTCCAGTACGCCAATCCGCACTATCCCGATGTCGACGACACGGCGGTGGTGGTGATGGCGATGGACCGTGCGCAGGCCTTGGGTGCGCAGAACGACTTCCGTGCATCGATTGCCGTGGCGCGCGAATGGATTTTGGGGATGCAAAGCAAAAACGGCGCTTGGGGTGCGTTCGATGCGGATAACGAATACTACTATCTCAACAATATCCCTTTTGCCGATCACGGCGCCTTGCTCGACCCTCCGACGGAGGACGTGACGGCGCGCTGTGTTTCGATGCTGGCGCAGATCGGCGAGACGGCGCCGAAGAGCGCGGCTGTGGCACGGGCAATCGACTATTTGCGCCGCACGCAGACGGACGAGGGAAGTTGGTATGGCCGCTGGGGCATGAATTACATCTACGGGACCTGGTCGGTACTGTGTGCTCTCAACGCTGCCGGGTTCGATCATGCCTCACCCGAATTCCGCAGGGCCGTGGCGTGGCTCGTCAGGATCCAAAATGCCGACGGCGGCTGGGGTGAGGATGGTACGAGCTACAAGCTCGATTACCACGGGCAAGAGGGCGCCCCGAGCACGGCCTCGCAAACGGCTTGGGCGGTGCTCGGTTTGATGGCGGCAGGCGAGGCAGACCATCCAGCCGTCAAGCGCGGGGTCGACTATCTCTTACGCACGCAGGGCGAGGATGGCTTCTGGAACGAGCCGCGCTACACCGCGACCGGCTTTCCGCGCGTGTTCTATCTGCGCTACCACGGGTACGCGAAATTCTTTCCGCTGTGGGCGCTCGCGCGCTACCGCAATCTCAAAAAAGCCAATACGCCCTCGGTGTCGTTCGGAATGTGATGCGGTGGCGGTCGCCCACCTGCGATGAAGCGCGGGCGGAGCCTGGGACGTCTTCAACCGCTGCGGCGCAAGATCTCGATATATTGCTGGAGCGCTCCCGCGGGCAGCACCTTGCGCTCTTCCAACAACGCGACGCACCGACCCGCGAGATCAAAACTGTTGTAACACGAATGGCCGATCAAGCAGAGCTGCTTGAGCTGGTCGCTCGACATGCGATCGGGATGAACAAAGTCGCGGACGTAGACCACATCAGCCTCGAGCAGCTGATTGAGCGGCTGGGTCGGATCTCCTCCAAACTGCAGCGGGGAAATCGGCCACTTCTTGAGCGCGGCGAATGCGTGGGGAACAAATCCTTGCGCCCGCAGCTCCTGGTCGACCTGCCCGAACGATGGTTGCCCTTCGTAGAGGTTCACGAACTGCAATTCGGTTTGGATCACGACCGTATTTTTCAGCTTTTCCCTCCCGTGCACCAAGACGGCGAGCTCTCCGCCTTGGATATCCATCTTTAGAAAATCGATGTCATCGACCTCGGCAAGATCGTCGAGGCGCTGGGTCTCGATCCGCGTTTGATCTACGACGCGGGCATTGTTCTTGAAGAAGCTGAAGACCTCGAGCGCGTCCGCGCTGGGAACGAATGTGCTCGTCCAGCCGGAATAGGCACAGAGGTTGAGCGTGTGCGCCTCGCCGTCGCCTACCGCATAAGGAAAGTAAGTCTCGTTCGCTCCCTTCCTGAGATTCAACTCGGCAAGGGCCGATGCTTGTGGCTCGAAGCCGGTGATGCGACACAGCTGCGCATCCAGAAGCGGCCGGTAAGAGGGCTCGCCCTCGATTGGGTTTGCGCCGATATCCACGACATGAGTCAAACGGCTCATGCCAAGGAGGCGCGCCAAGTCAGTAATGGTTGGCATCGACGTCGGTGGGAACAACACCGCCAATCGGTCAGGACCGTAGACGGATTAGCGTAGCGTAATCCGCCATTGTCATCCATCATTTGACGGCAACGTACTGTAATTGGGCTGCGCGATAACGGCGCGATACGCTCGACGCATGTGGCAAATGGGCAACGAACAAGAAAAATGCGTGCGCCATATGGAGTGTCATCTCCCTCAGCGAGCGGTTTTGGCCTAGGATGCGTTTACACATTTTTTAGTTGGGGAGTGAATCGAAGCGCGATGGCGCGCGGGGCTGGGGGCCGGATATGACGGCGGGGCAAAGCAACGCGTATCGAAAAGCTTCAGACGTCGCCCGCATCGCAGTTGCGGGTGAAGCGCTCAGCACAGCGCTGAGCCGCCGCGCCCGCCTGATGGGCGCGAGCGCGATTGCCGGCGGCGCCTTGCGCGGGCTTGCGGTTGCGGCCGGGATGGTGACGGTCTTGGGCGCTTCCCCGGCCGTCGCCGGATGTAATTCCGGCAACGTGGCCGACACCACCCTCCTCTCCGACGCGGGATGTCAGGCGCACGCGGCCGGCGTCCAAGCCACCGCGGTCGGATTGAACGCGAATGCGACCGGTGCCAACGCCACTGCTTACGGCTTCTTGGCGATCGCGAACGGCGCCGCTGCGGGTGCGACGGGCGCGCAAAGCACCGCGAACGGCACCGATGCGACCGCGACGGGCGTAGGCAGCACGGCGAACGGCACCGACGCCACCGCGACCGGCTTTCTCAGCACCGCGAACGGCGTCGTCGCCACCGCGACCGGCGCAAGCAGCGTCGCGAACGGCGCGGCCGCGACCGCGACCGGCCAGGGCAGCACCGCGAACGGCGGCTTCGCGACCGCGACGGGTGCGTCCAGCACGGCGAGCGGCTTGTTCGCGACCGCGAGCGGCCAGAACAGCTTGGCCAACGGCACCCAAGCGACCGCAACCGGCTGGCAAAGCTCCGCGAACGGTTTCGGCGCGACCGCGAC
>CBFGVM010000314.1:0-5238 GCA_965652015.1 uncultured Alphaproteobacteria bacterium | reverse complement strand
GTCTCCCAGTAGTCGCCGCGCACCGCCAGTTGCGCCTGATGCTCGAGGTCGTCGGTCCAAGCGCCGAGATCGTAGCCGAACCACGGCGCTTCCGGCTTGAGCTTGGGGAGTTTCAGCTCGTCCTCCCAAATGGCGCGCGCTCGCTCCATGTACGCGCGCTTGGGAAGCGACAGCGGTGGATAATCCTGGCGCAACGTTGCATTGACGAGCAGCGACGAATCTTCCGAGCCACGCACCTTGTCGCGGGGTCCGTGGCCTTCTTCCCGGTGCGGCAGAATTTGCATGTCGAGATGTGGCTTGGCGCGGAACGTCATCGCCCACAGAATCGCGTCGGCGTTGTTTGGGTCAATGTCGTCATTCGTCGCAATCACAAACTTCCCGGAGGGGCGTTGCACGGTGACGCTGGCATAAAGGGCGCGCCAGACCTCCGTTTGCGGCGTCCCGCGCTCGAACTGCAACACCAGCACGCGATATCCGCCGATCAGCGGCATGTGCATGTGGACGTGCAGAATGCCCTTGATGCCGATGTGGTCGCGCAAATGGCGAAGGAAGATCGCTTCCTGGCCGGGCTGGCGCATGACCGTCGATTCACTGGGAGCGAGCTGCGATAGGAACGAGGTGAAGATGGCCTTACGCCTGCGGGTAATACACGTGACGTCCATGAAGCCGTTGTATTCGGCTAGGTTCACATGGCCATGCGACTCGCCAAACGGCGCCTCGGGCTCGAGGTATTCCGTGTCGATGTAGCCTTCGATCACAATCTCCGCCTCCGCCGGAACCATGAGGTCGACGGTGCGCGCCTTGACCACGTTGATCGGCGAGCCCACGAGCCCGCCAGCGAGCGAAATCTCGTCGATCGCCTCCGGCGCCTTTTGCACCGAAGCGTAAGCGATCGCAGGCGGCAGCCCGACCACGACAGCGGTCGGCATCGGTCTTCCGAGCGCCTTGTACTTCAGCCAGTGCAGGTATCCGCCCGCCTTTAATTCGACGGACGTGTTCATCCCTAGCCGGCGTGGCGATTTCACCTGCGCCCGATAGTTGCCGAGATTTTGCACCCCGGTGTCGGGATCCTTAGTGATAAAGGCGGAGGTTGTCAGATATGGCCCGTTGTCCCAGCCCGGCGTCGAGATCGGGACAGGCAAGGCCTCGAGCGCGCAGCCAGGCCTGTCGAGCGCCGAGCCCTCAATGACGACTTGTTGGCATGGGGCGTTATCGACCGTGCGCGGCGGAATCAGATTGTTCATCGCGCGCGCCCAGACCGCCGCAACCTGGTCGGGTGGGTGACCGAGCCCGATCTGATAGATTGTCCGGCTTCCGCCCATTGCGCCGATGACCACGGGGATATCGTATTTCTTGCCCTTGGCATCGACGACATTCGTAAACAGCATGGCCTTGCGGTCGTTCTCGTCGAGCCCGCCGCGGAACTGCCAGCGCATCAGGGGATGGATTTCGGTATCCTTGTTGATCGGAATGTCGATCTTCAACAGCAGACCTACTTTATCGAGTGCGTCGAGTTGATCATGAAGATCGGGATAGGAACGCGCAGGCTCGGCTTCGCGCGCCTCATGTCCTTTTTTCATCGCCATTTGCCCTTGTCATTGCCGGCACAGCGACTGCAAGCCGGTCGCCGCTTCGGGGCTCGTCCATGAGCGTCGCTGCCGTCGGCATCCGCAGATCCCAGACGCGCTAGTTGATCTTCGCTGCGGCGCGAACGCTCTCAATCAGCGAGGTCCGCATGAGAAACTTTTTCGCAAGCACTGGATCCTCGGCGGTGCGCTGCATCTCCGCGCGATATTTCTGTCGCGTTTGCGGATCGCGCTGCTCCATGTTTCTCTTATTGGCAATGGTGGCGGTCTGCACGTGCTCTACCGCTACGTAGCGCCGCTGACGGACATAGCGGTCGAGCGCGCCTTCGCCCTCTTCGCCGTTGAGCACCCGCAGCATGTTGCCCGCGAGGTTGACGGCGTCGTGAATGCCGCTGTTCATCCCCATGGCGCCGATCGGACTGTTGAGATGCGCGGCGTCTCCCGCGAGAATGACCCGCCCAGCCCGAAACGTGGCGGCGACACGCTGGTGTACCACGTAGGAATCGTAGAGGACGATCTCGTAGGGTTCCGGGCGCGGGTGAAAGCGCTGAAACTTGCGCTGACATGTTGCCAGGATTCGATCGTCCTCAAACACCTCGTCTAGGCTGACCGGAACGACCAACCGGTAGACACCCGGCGGCCCTTTCCAAGCAATCTTAAAGAGATTGTACCACTCCACCGGATCGGAAATGTAATTGCGATAGGCGTAGCCGGCTTGCGAGAAGTCGTAGGGCGTGCCGATGATCATGAATCGCTCGCCATAGGTGAACCCCTCGAACTCGATGCCGACCTGGCTGCGCACCGTGCTTCGCGCGCCGTCCGCGCCGATCAGGTAGCGCCCGGTGATGCGCTCGCGCTTGCCGTCGGCGGTCTGCACCTCGACCTGCGCGGCATCGGTCGATTGCGAGCAGTCAACGACCTCGGTCTCGGTCCGGATTTCCAGCGTCGGGACGTTCTGCGCCATGGCGAACAGTACGCGCGACAGCTTGTCCTGCTCGCATTGCAACACCCAGGGATGGCCGGTCTCGTCGGCCAGAATGCCGTGATCGAAGGAACCAAGCAGTTCCTGCTGATCGTAATAATTGACGATTGGGCAGACGAGGCCGAGCGGTTCGATCCGCTCGTACACGCCGAGGTCGTCCAACATGTCCAGTGTCGCGGGATGAATGGTGGCGGCACGCGGCTCCTGATGGACGATGTCGCCTTTGTCGAAAATGATGACATCGACGCCAGCTCGGCCGAGGATGAGACCGACGATAAGCCCCACCGGCCCGCCGCCGGCGACGATGATCCGGCCCCTTTTGGCCATGCGTGGCGGCCTTAGGCGATTGCCTTTTCGTCGCTTGGCTGCACTTCCTTGACGGCGCCGCGCCAGCCCGAATGGGTGAGGTCGAAAACGACCCCGTTGGGATCCTTGTATTTCACCTCGTAGAAAGTATCCGGGTTGTGATCCTCACGGCCCATGAAATAGGAGCCGCCCGCCTTCTCGACCTGCTTGGCGGCCTCGTCGAGATCGTCGACCCACATGCCGAAGTGGATGAGCCCGTAGTAGGGCTTGCCGGGAGGCATCCCGGGGACATCGCCGGGAAACTTCAGCAAGGCGACGTTCACCGTGCCGTCGCTCATATAGAGCCCGATACCGGCCTTGCCGGCGCGTTTCATCCCAAACGCCTGCTCGAAAAACTGAGCCGCCTTTTCCGGATCCGGAACCGAAATTGCGATGTGACGCAGACGAGCAACCATGTGAACCTCCTGTGGTGAGTAGTCCGGACCTATCGCCGGGCGCTGTCATTCATTGCGGCCGAATGGCGAGGGAGATACCAGCGCGCGATCCCGTCTCGCGAGGCATTTCAAGAGCGAAGCTCGAACTCCCCATTGATCTCGACAGGGATGCCGTGCGGCAGTTCCGCAAGGCCGACCGCCGAGCGTGCGTGCTGGCCATTTTCCGGACCGAACAGCTCGTAAAAAAAATCCGATGCCCCATCGATGACCTGCGGCATGCGGTCGAAACCAGGCGCCGCGTTGACCATTCCGAACAGCCGCACGACTCGCTTGATGCGATCGAGATCGCCAAGCTGCTGCTTTAAGCTGGCAAGCATAGAGAGGGCGACGGCGCGCGCGGTTGCGTATCCTTCCTCGACGGTCAGGTCCCGACCGACCTTTCCCGCGTTTTTGACATTCGGCAGGGAGGGGACCTCACGGCCGTGCCCCGACACGAAGACGATCGATCCGACCACGACGCACCCGGTGCGGTTCGGGTTGGGAAATTTGAACGCCGGAGGAAGCGTGTAGCCCATCTTCCGGAGTTTTTCTTCCACGGCGCTCATGAATCGTCCCCAGGTGGACGGCCCTGCTCCTGCAGCAGGGTGCCGAAAACATGCGCTCAGCTTGAGCAACACAGGAGACTATAAGCGGGCATTACCGTCAACCATCGCCCGCTTATTCCGCGCAAACGACGCAACGACCGAACCTCCCCGAAATGGTGGAAAAAGCTCGAGCAAAAATCCTCGTTTATGTCGCGGTTGTCATGCAGGCACGGACTACGCGAGCCCCATGGGCGCAGCAAAAGGGCCGACACCGTCGGCCCTTATCTCTTTGCGCAGCCGCAAGGGGCCCGCAACTTGTTGTCGCGTGCGGCTGCGTCAAGTGCCGCCGCGCATGCCGCGTCCCCCGTTAATCGACTGCGAGTGCTCGCCGCCGGGCTCCGAGATGCCGCACAGCGCGCTACCGGCGCTGCCCGCGCCGTCGGTCAGCGCGATGTCGCCGAGCGAGAGGATACCCACCAGGCGCTTTTCGCGATCGAGCACCGGCAACCGCCGCACCTTGATGTCGGCCATGTTCTGGACGATGTCGTCGAGGTCGTCGTCCTCGAAGCAATACATCACCTCTTTGCTCATGATATCGCGGATCGGCGTCTGCGGCCCTTTGCCTGCGGCGATCGCGCGGATGGCGATGTCGCGATCGGTGATCATGCCGACTAGCCTGTCGTTCTCTCCGACCGGCAGCACGCCAGCGTCGATCTGCGCCATAAGGCGCGCGGCATCCCGGATCGTCTGATTGGGATCGGCGATCTTGACTTCGCTGGTCATCGCTTCACTGACTTGCATTGCATTTCTCCTCACCTGCTTTGAAAGTAATCGAGACGGCGGAATCGCGGCCCCGATTACCAAGATCGTCGCTAGAACTGCGGGGCTTGTTCAGGCCTACCTGGCCATTTCTTCCTGTTCTTCTTCCTCGTTGATCGCGTCGATGATGTCGACCACGCGCGCCACGCGGCCGCTCGGCAGCGGCCGGCCGGCGTTCATCAAGGGTTCGTCATTGGCGAGCCAAGCATGTGCTTCGGCGAGTTCGTCGGCGGTCGCCCCGGTGGCAATGACTTTCGCGATGACCACGTCATCGAGCTCACCGAACATCGTGGTGACGTCTTTGCGCGTCAGAGTGCTCATGGCAGCCTCCCACATTGGCGGCTTCAGCCGACTGGCGCGGTCAGGAAGCGCATCGAGTCGCCCGATTTGAGCCGCAGAAGAACGGTTCGCTTGCCGGCGCTGCGCGCCTCGCTCAGCGCGCCTTCGAGCTCGGCGGGCGTTTTCACCGATTTGCCGCCGATCTCGAGGATGATGTCGCCCAGCTCGAATCCGCGCTCGGCCCAGAG
>CBFGVM010000313.1:0-5239 GCA_965652015.1 uncultured Alphaproteobacteria bacterium | reverse complement strand
CGCCCTTGCGAGCATAGTCGGCTTCGGGGGGCGTAGGAAAGGTGGAAATGCTCACCGGATTTTCCTTCGTTCGGTTGTCGAACACCCAGATGAGCTTGAGTCCGTCTTCCTGATGATCGAGCACCGCTTCGTCGAGCACGACGAGCAGATCGCGGTCGGCGAGCGGCAGGCAATTGTGCGTGCCGCCGCCGAACGGCGGCGACCAATTGCGGTGGGTGACCGGCTTGGGCCGCGAGCGGTCGGAAACGTCGATCACCACCATGCCGGCGTCGCGCCAGGCGGCGTAAGCGGTATCGCCGTGAACGATCGCGTGATGCAATCCGTACCGGCTCGTGGCGGGCCATGATGGCGTCTCGCCGGCAGCCGCGTTCATGCCCGGGATCCAGTAGCGCCCGGCCTCGCGCGGGTGCGCCGGATCGCTCACATCCACGGTCATGAAGATGTAATCGGTGAAGCCGTCGAGCAGCGCGGACACATACGCCCAACGTCCGCCGGTGTACCAGATGCGATGAATACCGCCGCCCGCGACCGGCATGAAACCGATGCGCCGCGGCGTTGCCGGTTCGGAGATGTCATAGACCGCAAGTCCCGCAGTCCAGTCGCGCGCGGCGCCGCTCTTGTCGGCGGTGCCCACCACCTTGCCGAGCTGGCCTTTGTAATAGGCTTTCTCGTCGGCGAATTCCGCGGCCGCGAACATATCCTTGGCGTTGATGACGAGCAGCAGATCATCATGGGTCTGCAGGTGGATATTCCAGGTGCCGGGCGGCGCGTCGAGGTAGTTCACCGCGCGCGGGCGCTTGGCGTCGCGCACGTCCAGCACGCTGAAGCCTTTCGAAAACATATGACCGACATAGGCGTGGCCGCGATGCACCATGATCTGCACGCCGTCGGGCCTGCCGCCCTGGTCGCAATGGGCCAGGATGCGCATGTTGCGCGCATAATCGGGTTGCGGCAGGTCGATACTCATTGGTAAGCGGCCAGGAAATTCGGCACTGCGATCCAGTCCATCATGGCGCGATGGTCCTGCAACAGCTTCCACATTGCCCGCTCTTCGTCGGTCTGCAGATCCACGCCGAGATGGGTCCCGAGCTTGCGCCCGTGCAGCACGATGACTTCGCCGATCGGCTGACGCGTCTTATTGTAGGCCGCGAGGCCGGCGTCGATCCCGTCGTGGCTGGCGAGCGCCGCGGCCAGCGCTTGCGCATCGCCCCCGGCCTTGGCCATGCCGAAGCCCATATGCGGTCGGGCGGATGAGGCGGCATCGCCCACCAGCGCAACGCGCCCGAACACCAATTGCGGGGTGGAGAAATCGTAGATCGGCGTGAAGAACGGCTGCATGTTGGCGAGGCAATCGAGAAACTGCGGCGGCATGATCTCTCGTGCCTGCGCGCGCATTTGCGCGATCAGGTCCTTGCGGATGAGCGGCGGCGGCACCGAGTAGTCGTGCTGCTGCCCGCGCTCGTCGACGCACATCCGCCGCAGCTCCTGCGCATCGCCGACGCGGTACCAGATGAAATTGTAGCGGCGGTGGCCGACCCGCAGGTCGTTGTTGAGCCCGGCGATGGGATAACCGATGACCTGCTGGCGCTCGGGCAGGAAGAACGTGAAGTAAGGGAAAATGCTCGCGCGCGTCTCCTGCGCGAGATCGGCTTCCTTCGGCGCGCCGCGCCAGATGTAATAACCGGAATAGATCGGCTGCACCGCGGGCGCAACCTGCTCGCGTACGCTCGAGCGGATGCCGTCGCCGCCGATGAGCAGATCGGCGCGCTCGCGCTTGCCGCCGGTGAAGTGCACCGAGACGCCAGAGCCGTCCTGCTCCACGCGCTCGAAGGCGTGGCCGAGGTGGTAGTGCGCCTCGTCGATGGTGGCCCGCATCAGCCGTTGCAGTCGGTCCCAGGAGGTGAGGATCTGCGGCAGGTGCTTTTCCGCGATGACACGCCCATCGCGGTCGAGCGTGATGCGCTTCTCGACCTCGACGCCGAGATCGCGGGTGCCGGCGCCGCTCTCCTCCAGCGCCTCCAATAGTTCCGGATGGGTGGTGATACCGGCGCCGCGGCCGACCAGTTCGACCGGCGAGCGCTCATAGACCTCGGCGTGCCAGCCGATCCGCCGCAGGAACGCCGCGGTGAAGAGGCCCGACATCGAGCCGCCGATGATGATCGCGCGCGGGTGCCGGCGTTTGGTTGGCATTCCTAGAACGTAGTACTGCGGACATCTCGACTGTCAGCTTATGGCCGACAGCGGCAGGCAATTGTAGGTGGCGATGGCCTTCTGCGCATCACCCGAAAGTCCCGCCCGTTGCGCTCTGTGAAGTAGTTAACAAAAGGTTTCCCGCGAGCGGTCTAGGACTGTTGTAGCCAACAGGGGAGCTACCAATGCGCAACGACTTGGCCGGGCTCGTCTCGGGCATCGCTGACGCTCGCCCGGAGCCCAGAGCGCGAGAAGACAACTCGGATGCGGCGCTGATCGCAAAGATCGCCGCCGGCAACAGGCTCGCGATGCAGGTCCTCTATGCACGACACCATGCGGGCGTCTACCGCTTCATATTGCGCCTCATCGGCAGCGAGGCCGCCGCGGAGGATTTGACCAGCGAGGTATTTCTGAGCGTCTGGCGGCAGGCGCACCGGTTCGAGGCGCGCTCCGCGGTCACCACTTGGCTGCTGGCGATCGCCCGCTACAAGGCGCTCGGCGAACTGCGGCGCCGGCCACAGCCATCATCCGATGAAGCGAACGCGGAAGTGAGCGATCCGGCCGACGATCCGGAGGCGAGCTTCGAGATCAAGCATCGCGGCGAAATCCTGCGCAATTGCCTCAGCCGTTTGTCCCCACGCCATCGCGAGATCATCGACCTCGTCTACTATCATGAAAAATCGGTGCAGGAGGCGGCCGATATTCTCGGCGTGCCCGGCAATACCGTGAAAACGCGCATGTTCCACGCGCGCAAGAAGCTCTCCGAGCTGCTCGCCGCGCAAGGCGTCATCGGCGCGCAGACGTAGCCCGCTGGAACGGTAGGGTGGGCAAAATCGCCTGTCGCGCCATTGCCGCGTGGGCACGGCGCGCCGGGGGGACGGTTTGGGGGGCAAAACCCGCGTGCGGCGCCTTGGGGGGGGGGCCCGGGCGCCCCGGGTTTTTCCCCCACGCTACAGCCAGGTAGCCCGGATGAGCGCAGCGAAATCCGGGATTCCCTCCACGTGGAGAAGCCGCCCGCATTTCCCCGCCGCTTTCGCGGGTGTCATGCGGGGCTACGCAGCCAAACTCACGACGCGTCGAAACCCTCCGCAGCGGTGGCGGCGAGCTTGTCCGGCGCGAGTACCGCGACCCCTCCGCGCTCGAGCTTTATCCAACCGCGCTTTTCCCACGCCCGCAGCTGCTTGTTGGTGCTCTCGCGCGACATCCCGATCATCTGGCTGATCTCGCGCTGCGTGATCGCCGCTTTGCGCCGTTGCGCGGGCCCCCCTTCGCCCCCGGTCAGCTGCAGCAGGGTCTTCGCCAGACGGGTCGGCAGGTTGAGGAACGTGATGTCTTGCACTTGCTCGCTCGTGTGGCGCAAGCGCGAGCAGAGAATCTCGATGAACTTGAGCATCACGTCCGGGTGGCTGCTGAGAAACGGAACGAAATCGCGACGCTCGATGACGATGAGCTCGCAGTCGGACATGGTGGTGGCATCGGCGGTGCGCGGACGGCCGTCGAGCAAGGCGATTTCGCCGAACACGTCCCCCTCGTGAAACACGTTGAGCACGATGTCCTTGCCTTCGGCGGACGCGACGCTGACTTTGACGCTCCCGGCAAGCACCCCCATGAGGCCGGTGCCGGGATCTCCTTTCGCAAAAATGGTGGTCCCCCGCGCCACCCGCCGCGTCTTCATATACGAGCCGAGGTGCTCGATCACTGCGGAAGGCAGATCGCGAAACAGCGGATGGCTGCGCAGCAAGGACAACTTGTCACGCGGACGTGCCGCCGGCTGGCTGCCGCCTGGAGTCGACATGAGGTCCCCCGTCCCACCGATGATGCAGCTCGAGTGTGCGCTGGAGTACGCCCGGCGAGCGCTCGTCGGAGGAGCAGTATAACCCATTGCCATTGATTCTGGCGCTGCGGTTTGCCGAACCCGCGAGCTGCTCCTCAAAAGCTGCGAAGTTCATGGATGCACGCGGGAAGTGCATCAGGAGCACCATCGTACCGGAGCCCGGCGAGGAAAAAATTATCGGTCTGTGAACTGGCTCACCGTCGAAACTCCAGGGGGATGGCAGCCTACCAAGCGAGCGCAATCGACTGGTGAGGTGGGCCATGCAGATGCAGCAGATCCGCTATTTCCTGGCGCTGTGCGAGGAGCGCAATTTCACGCGGGCAGCAAGGCGCTGCGGCGTGTCTCAGCCGTCGCTGACCAATGCCATTATTGGGCTTGAGCGGGAGTTCGGTGGCGCGCTTTTTCAACGCAGGCCGGAAGTCGCGCTGACCGTGCTCGGCCACGCCGTGCACCCCTATCTCCAGCGCGTCGCGGAGAACGCAGACCATGCGCGTGGCGCCGCGCAGGCGCTGGCCGACATGCGACCACCGACGTCTGTCTCGCTCGAGCAAGACGTAAGGAGGGCGCCGTGTCCATCGACCTGATCGCCGCCGCGCTGATCCTTGCTTTTGCCGCCGTCGTCGTGCTCGGGCACGTACTGGTCATCGCGGCCATCTACAGAATTATGCGCGAGGATCGTGCCGGCGGCGGTCGCAGGGCGAGCAATGCCGTGACAACGGCCAACGAGGGCGCCAACTGCGCCGCCGGCGTCGCAAAGCTCGACGAAGCTATCGAGCCGCAGCATGCCCATGCTTTTGGGGCTCGTTTGTTTTCAAGATCCGCTCGTCCCCGCCAAAGCCGAGGCGCCGGATTGCGGACCGCGGCGGAGCGAACGTAGCCTTGAACGGAGCGAAACCGCCGTTCGCCCCCCACTCGGGTGGCACCGCGTGTCGTTTCGCCCACCCCGGCTACATGCCACGCGCGGGGATGCGGGACTTTCGCTTGTGTGATGGCGTAGGGCGTCCATAAAATCCGCCGGCAAGCAGCGCGCGCTCGAAGAGCGCCGGCGGAGGACCAGCAAATGCGACGCTTCGGGAGGGCCGTGATCTGCGCTTGTGCTCTCGCGGTCCTCGCCGGAGAAGCACGGGCGCAGACCTATCCATCGAAGCCGATCCGCATCGTCGTCCCTTACGCACCCGGCGGTTTGACCGACGTGGTTGCGCGTCTTTATGCCGA
>CBFGVM010000312.1:0-5272 GCA_965652015.1 uncultured Alphaproteobacteria bacterium | reverse complement strand
GGCGACGACTACAGCGAGGCGCAGCAGGAGGCTTGGGCAGCCAGCGCGGACGATGAGGCGGCCTTCGCCGCGCGGCTCGCCGACGCTCTGACCTTGCTCGGCACCATCGACGGCGCGCCGGTCGGCTTCGCATCGCTCGCGGGGACCGAGCGCATCGATATGCTCTACGTCCATCCCGCGGTCGCCGGACAAGGGCTGGGCAGCATGCTCATCGATGCCCTGGAGAAGCTCGCCGCCGCCCGCGGCGCGCCCCGGTTGACCGCCGACGTCAGCGACAGCGCGCAGGATTTCTTCAGGCACCGCGGCTTCGTGGCCACGCAGCGCAACACGGTTGAACTGGGCGGCGAGTGGCTGGCCAACACGACAATGGAAAAGCGCCTTGCCGCCAAGGAGCGCCCGCAATGAACCGCCCGCAAGCGCCGTTGCCTCCCTTCCAGCGCCATCATGTCGTGCTCGCGATCATTGCCATCGTAGTCGCGGTCGCGCTGGTGCTGAACTATTATCTCTGGTGAGTCATTATCGTAGTAAGCCATGGCCCGCGAACGCCTCTACCTCTTCGACACCACGCTGCGCGACGGCGCTCAGACCAACGGCGTCGATTTCACACTCAACGACAAACTCGCCATCGCCCGCATGCTCGATGAGCTGGGCATCGACTATATCGAGGGCGGATATCCCGGGGCGAACTTGACCGACACGCAGCTGTTCGCGGAGGAGCGCGGTTTCAATGCGACTTTCACCGCGTTCGGCATGGCGCGACGGCCGGGCCGCTCGACCTCGAATGATCCCGGCCTTGCGGCGCTGCTCGAAGCGAAGGCCGACGCCATCTGCTTCGTGGCGAAATCCTGGGATTATCACGTGCGCGTCGCGCTGGAGACGAGCGCGGAGGAAAACCTCGCCTCGATCCGGGACAGCGTGCGCGCGGCGGTGCGCGGGGGGCGCGAGGTGCTGCTTGATTGCGAGCATTTCTTCGATGGCTACAAAGCGGATGCACGGTTCGCGCTCGCCTGCGCCAAGGCCGCCTACGACGAAGGCGCGCGTTGGGTCGTGCTCTGCGATACCAATGGCGGCGCGCTGCCGCACGAGGTCGAGGAGATCGTCGGCAAGGTGATCTCGGTCATCCCCGGGAGCCACGTGGGCATCCACGCCCACAACGACACCGAACAGGCGGTGGCCAATTCGCTCGCGGCCGTGCGCGCCGGCGCGCGCCAAATCCAGGGCACGCTCAACGGGTTGGGCGAGCGCTGCGGCAACGCCAATCTCGTGTCTATCATTCCAACGCTCAAGCTCAAGCGCGAATTCGCCGACCGTTTCGATATCGGCGTCTCGGAGGCCCAGCTCAAGACGCTCGCGCATGCCTCCCGCATGCTTGACGAGATGCTCAATCGCGCGCCCAACCGGCACGCCCCCTATGTCGGCGAAAGTGCGTTCGCGACCAAGGCCGGCATTCATGCTTCCGCCATCATGAAGGAGCCAGCGACCTACGAGCATGTGCCGCCCGAGGCGGTGGGCAACCGTCGCAAACTTCTCGTCTCCGATCAGGCCGGTAAATCGAACGTGCTCGCCGAGCTCGAGCGCATCGGCATCAAGGTCGATAAGGATGATCCCCGCCTCGCACGGCTGCTCGAGGTGGTGAAGGAGCGCGAGGCGATCGGCTATGCCTACGAGGCGGCGGATGCTTCCTTCGAGCTGTTGGCGCGACGCGTGCTCGGCAAGGTGCCGAGCTATTTCGACGTCGAGAAGTTCGACGTCACGGTCGAGCAGCGCGACAATGCGCTCGGCCAGCGCGTCACGGTGTCGTTGGCGGTGGTGAAGGTGAAGGTCGACGGTGAGCATCTGATCTCGGCGGCGGAAGGCAACGGCCCGGTCAACGCGCTCGACGTCGCGTTGCGCAAGGACCTGGGCAAGTATCAAAGCTATATCAGCGGGCTCGAGCTCACCGACTACCGCGTGCGCATCCTCAATGGCGGCACCGAAGCGATAACGCGTGTGCTGATCGAGAGCCAGGACGAGACCGGCGAGCGCTGGACCACGGTCGGCGTCTCCCCCAACATCATCGATGCCTCCTTTCAGGCGCTGATGGATTCGATCGTGTACAAGCTCGTGCGCTCGGGCGCGCCGGCTTGATCGGGATCGCGGACGTAGCCGGATCGAGCCTTAAGAACGTTTCGGGCACCGTCTCCCGCTGCGCGGCGGTCACACCAAGTTCGTACGCGCATGCTTTATCGCATCCGGGGCCAGGGTGTTCTTGAATGATCGACCACGTCTCAATCGCCGTGCACGATCTCGACCGCGCGGCTCGTTTCTATCAGGCAGTGCTGGGTGCGATCGGCTACGAAAAGCTTGTCGTTCGGCCGCGCACCGTCGGCTTCGGCAAGACCTATCCCGAATTATGGCTCAATCTGCGCGCGACCATGGCGCCGGTCGACGGGGATAGCGGCGCGCACTCGGCGCTGCGCGTGCGCACGACCGAATTGGTCGACGCGTTCCATGCCGCCGCACTCGCCGCCGGGGGCACCTCCGACGGCGCGCCGGGCCTGCGACCGCAGCACGGCGAAGGCTATTACGCTGCCTTCATCTGCGATCCCGACGGCAACCGCATCGAGGCCGTCACCTTTCTCAAAGCGCAGGAGTAATGCTCTCGTTGCCGCGCTTGGCGCGTAGGGTGGGCAAGGGCAGCTTTGCCTTTGCGACCGTTTGTTGTTCTACGCCCGTGTAGCCTGGATGAGCGAAGCGAAATCCGGGACTCTTGCAACGGGAAAGGACGTCCCGCATTTCGCTGCGCTCATGCGGGCTACGAGGCTTACATCCGCTCGGCGGTGACCGGCGTCATCTGTTTTTCCGCTTCTGAAACGGACCGCGCTGCCTCCAACAGTTTCGGCAAGATCTCCTCGACGCGCTCCGCCACCAGCAGAGTGACCGGCAAGCCGGCGCGGATGAAGTCGAGCCTTTCCATCTGGTCGAGCAGTTGGCACAGCGGATCCCAGAAGCGCGCGACGTTGAGGATCAGAATCGGCTTCTTGTGCCGGCCGAGCTGTGCCCAGGTCAGCTGCTCGACCAGCTCCTCGAGCGTGCCCACCCCACCAGGCAGCGCGACGAAAGCGTCCGCGCGCTCGAACATCACCCATTTGCGCTCATGCATGTCGCGCGTGATCACCCGCTCCTGCACGCGCAACAGCATGTGCTCGCGATTGACCAAGAAATCGGGAATGACGCCGGTCACCGCTCCGCCGTGGTCGAGGACCGATTCGGCGAGTGCGCCCATGAGGCCCACCGATCCGCCGCCGTAAACCAGTCGGACGCCGTTTTCGGCCAGTATTCTGCCGAACTTTGTCGCTGCCTCCATGAACGCTGGATCATTGCCGGGACCGGAGGCGCAATAGACGCAAATCGATTTGATTGTGCTCATGGGTGAAGGATGTGGCGCGAGGGTGCGAGCGCGTCAAGCCGTGGCATGGCCTGGACACGTTAAAGCATGTCACCCGCGGGCTTGACTGCGGGTCCATCTTCTTCGCAACAACGCTTTTTTGCGAAAAGGATGGATTGCCGGGTCATAAGCGCGTTTACGCGTCTTCGAGGCGCTATGCCCGGCAATGATGCGGCGGGGAACTCCTCGTTTGGGGTGCTTGCGGTCGCGAAAATCTCTATATGAGAGTGGTGCGACGGCCTGCGCTTGCGGCCCGTCGGTGCAGGCCGGGAGCAGAATGGAGTCCTATCCGCGTTCGACCGAGGCATTCAAACGCGACGTGTCCGCCGACGGCGGCGCCTCGCTGCTCGCGATCATGCGCGGTCTGTGGCCCTATATCTGGCCGGCGGACCGCCGCGACCTCAAGCTTCGCGTCGCCGCGGCGATGGCGCTGTTGCTCGCCGCCAAGCTCGCCACCATCACGGTCCCCTTCATGTTCAAATGGGCGACCGACGCGCTCGCCGGGGAGGGGAGTGCGCCGTTCGCGGCATCCTCGTGGCTCCTCTGGGCGCTCGCAGCTCCGATCGTCCTGACCATCGCCTACGCCGGTACGCGCGTTCTGATGGCGGTGCTCACGCAGATGCGCGACGGCATCTTCGCCCAGGTCGCCATGAATGCGGTACGCCGGCTCGCCTACCGCACATTCGAGCACATGCACCAGCTCTCGCTGCGCTTTCACCTGGAGCGCAAGACCGGGGGTTTGACCCGCGTGCTCGAGCGCGGACGCAACGCCATCGAGACGATCGTGCGCATGGTGATCATGCAGCTCGTGCCGACGATCATCGAGCTGGCGCTGATCCTCGTCGTCCTGCTCTATCAGTTCGACTGGCGATACGTCGCGGTGATTGTCGCCGTCGTCGCGCTGTACACCGCGTTCACCTATCAGGCGACCGAGTGGCGTATCAACATCCGCCGCCGAATGAACGACAGCGATACCGACGCCAACGTCAAGGCGATCGACTCCCTGCTCAACTACGAGACGGTGAAATACTTCGTCGCCGAGGAGCGCGAGGCGGCCCGCTACGACCGCTCGATGGCGCGCTACGAGCAGGCGAGCGTGGAGGCGTATGTATCGCTCGCCGTGCTCAATGCCGGCCAGGCGACGATCTTCACGATCGGGCTTGCCGCCGTCATGGTGATGTGCGCGTACGGCATCAAGCAAGGCACCAATACCATCGGCGACTTCGTGATGATCAACGCCATGATGATCCAGCTCTATCAGCCGCTCAATTTCATGGGCATGGTCTATCGCGAGATCAAGCAGGCGGTGATCGATATCGAACGGATGTTCTCGATCCTCGCGCGGGAGCCGGAGATCAAGGACAAGCCCGGCGCCAAGCCGCTGATAATCAAGCGCGGTGCGATCCGTTTCGAAAACGTCTCGTTCTCCTATGAGCCGGAGCGGCAGATCCTCAACGGGATCAGCTTCGAGGTGCCTGCCGGGCATCACGTGGCGGTGGTCGGTCCCTCCGGCGCCGGCAAATCGACCATCTCGCGCCTGCTGTTCCGTTTTTACGAGGTCAGCGGCGGGCGGATTTCGATCGACGGGCAGGATATCCGCGACGTCACGCAGCGATCGCTGCGCGCCGCGATCGGCATCGTGCCGCAGGACACGGTCCTGTTCAACGACACGATCCGCTACAATATCCGCTACGGCCGCTGGGAGGCGAGCGATGCGGAGGTCGAGGAGGCCGCGCGGCTCGCGCAGATCGACGATTTCATCCGCCTCTCGCCCAAGGGCTATGACACCGAGGTGGGCGAGCGCGGCTTGAAGCTGTCCGGCGGGGAGAAGCAGCGCGTTGCGAT
>CBFGVM010000311.1:0-5321 GCA_965652015.1 uncultured Alphaproteobacteria bacterium | reverse complement strand
GTGCCGTAGGAACAGAATACGCAACAATCACCCGGCAAAGGTTTGAGCGTCTCGCCGCAACCCTTGCAGGTATAAAAAAACCGGCAGGCATCGGTCGGCATCTGCTCGGCCGATTGGTGCCCGCAGCGGGGGCAAGTCACCATCGATTCGACCTGAATAATTGGGTCGTCGGCCATTTGCTAAATCAGCGTGAGCACGACCGCGGGGACGAGCGCGCAGGCGATGACCGCGGCCGCGTAAGGCAACGCCTTGTCGTCTGGCACTTTCATCAACATCGGCAAGCCGACCCACAGCAGGTAGAAGCCGTACAGACCCAGGATCAGGAGAAAATTCAGCCCCGGGACGAGTAGAAAAATGCCGGCGAGCCAGAGCGGCGTGTGGGAGTAGGCCGACAGCTTGACGGCATTGGCGAAATTTTTCTCGGCGCCGAAGCGCGGCGCGAGCAGGTCGATCACGCCGGCGATGATGTAGACCATGGCAAAGGCCACGAGATAGACGATGACCGCGCGCATGAGATTGGGAACGACCGGCGTATAGCCGCCGATGAACGACTGACCGATGAAATGGGCAACCTCCGGGATCGCGGCAAGGATCGCGACGTACCCGATCAACAGGTCGAATAGCGTGTCATGCTCCTGCTCGATCACCTTCCACTCCGTTTGCGGTGTCAGCAGGAGCGCTTTGATCCGATCGGCAAGCTTGCGGAGGTAATTTGCCCACATGTTCAGCCGCCCGCATTCGCATTCTGAAGCGGCGCGAGTGGGGCAGGCTCGATTCGCGTTGTCAAGCCCGGCAATGATGGCTCGTCAGGCACGACTGAGCGTCCATCGCAGGACCCCCTACCCCGCGCGCCTCCGCTGCGCTTCGGCGGGTGACCCTCTCCGCAAGGGAGAGGGTAAGGACCGAATTTGCGGCTTGTGTTGCGTCACTTCACAGGAAGCTCTAAGCCCGCCGGTCTTCCAGGATCATGGCTGCGCCTTTCTCCGCGCTCATCATGGTCGGCGCGTTGGTGTTGCCTGACGTGATCGTCGGCATCACCGAGGCGTCGATGACGCGCAGCCGCTCGAGCCCGATCAGGCGCAGGCGCTCGTCCACAACCGCCATCGGATCCGTCGGCCGACCCATCTTGGCGGTGCCGACCGGGTGAAAGATCGTGGTGCCGATGTCGCCCGCGGCCTTGATCAGCGCCGCGTCGTCGTCCCCTACCGAGCCACCCGGCAGGTATTCGACCGGCTTGTACTTGGCGAGCGCGGGCTGCGCCACGATCCTGCGCGTGAGGCGAATGCAATCGGCGGCGACGCGGCGATCTTCGTCGGTCGAGAGATAGTTCGGCTTGATCACCGGCTTGTCGGCGGCGTCGGCGGAGCGCAGCCGCACGAAGCCGCGACTCGTCGGCTGGACGTTGCACACGCTCGAAGTGAGCGCGGGAAATTCGTGCAGCGGATCGCCGAATTTGTCGAGCGACAGCGGCTGTACATGAAATTGGACGTTGGCGCGCTCGCGCGTGGTGTCGGAGCGCGTGAACATCCCGAGCTGCGAGGGCGCCATGGTGAGCGGGCCGCGGCGCAACAGCGCGTAGTCTAGTCCCATGCGCGCGCGGCCGAAGAGCGAGCGATAGATCTCGTTGAGGGTCTTGGCGCCTGCGATCTTGTAGATGAGCCGAAGCTGCAGGTGGTCCTGCAGGTTCTCGCCGACGCCGGGCTTGTCGAGCACGACCGGAATGCCGAGGCGGGTGAGCTCGTCGCCGCCGCCGACGCCGGAGAGCTTGAGAATCTGGACCGAGCCGAGCGAGCCGGCGGCCAGGATCACCTCACCGCCCGCGCGCGCGGATCGGCTCGCGCCGTTCTGCCGCCAGCGCACCCCCACAGCGCGCGTGCCGTCGAACTCGATCTTCTCGACCAGACAGTGCAGCTCGAGCCGCAGATTGGCGCGCTTGAGTACCGGCTTGAGGAAGGCGCGCGCTGCCGACCAGCGCCGCCCGCGCTTCTGGTTCACGTGGAAGACGCAACTGCCCTCGTTGTCGCCGGTGTTGAAGTCGGGGATGCGCTTGACGCCGGCCTCCTCCGCCGCCGCGCAGAATGCGTCGAGGATGTCCCAGCGCACGCGCGGAGCCTCGATGCGCAATTCGCCGCCGACCGCGTGCGCCTCGCTCTCGCCGAGAAAATGATCCTCGTGGCGGCGGAAGAACGGCAGCACGTCGTCGGAACCCCAGCCGGTCAGCCCGAGCTGGCGCCAGTGATCGTAATCGGCCGCTTGGCCGCGCATGTAGATCATCGCGTTGATGGACGAGGAGCCGCCGATCACCTTGCCGCGTGGATAGTTGAGGCTGCGGCCGTTGAGCCCCTCCTCCGGCTCGGTCTTGAACATCCAGTCCGAGCGCGGATTGCCGATGGCGAAGAGGTACCCGACGGGAATGTGGAACCAGATCCAGTCGTCCTTGCCGCCGGCTTCGAGCAGCAGCACGCGCGTTGCCGGATCGGCGGAAAGACGGTTCGCCAGCAGGCAGCCGGCCGAGCCCGCACCGACGATGATGTAGTCATAGTCGCCTTCGAGTGGCGCCGCGTTGGTCATGCTTTCAGTCACAAGTATAGGAACGCGCCGCAGACGCGGTGCGCTCCCTCTCCCCAGTTGGGGAGAGGGTTGGGGTGAGGGGGTTACCAAGCTATCGAGAGACTATAACCCCTCACCCCACCCCTCTCCCATCCGGAGTCGGATTTATCCGACTTCGGCCGGTTTAATGTGCCGAACTCGGATAAACCCGAGTTCGGTGGGAGAGGGAGCCGACCGAGTTCGTGGCGCAAACAGTGATCCAAAGCAAACACGCGTCGGTCAAGTCGTCCCCCGCCTTTGCCTTCGAGTCCGATCCTGCTACTCTTGCGCCACGGCCCACGGCGCGCCGTAAGCGCGCCTCTTGCTCCGGAACGGCGCTTCCGGATTGGCCCCTCCCGACAAACGAGTTCTGCCGGACGACGGCGCGCACCCGCGCGGTCGCGCCGGAAGGTTAAGGAGCGCCAGATGCACACGCGACATCACTTCTTGAAGTTCGTCGCCGTCGCGATAGGGGCGGCAGCGTTGTCACCTGCTGCTTTCGCGCAGGTGATGCCCACCATTGCGGCCGCCTCCGATCTCAAATTCGCGCTTGAGGAAATTGCTGCCAAGTTTCGCGCTGATACCAGGCAAGACGTCAAGCTTACATTCGGCTCGTCCGGAAATTTCACCACCCAGCTGATGCAAGGCGCGCCGTTCGAGATGTTTCTCTCCGCCGACGAAGGCTACGTGTTCCGGCTCGCGGACGCTGGCAAGACCATCGATCGCGGCGCGCTCTATGCGGAAGGCCGCATCGTTCTGTTCGCTCCCAAAGGCTCTTCGCTCAAGGTTGACGGCAACTTCGGCGACTTGCGCGCGGCGCTGCGCGACGGGCGCATTCAACGCTTCGCCATCGCCAACCCGGAGCACGCCCCCTACGGCCGCGCCGCCGAGCAGGCCCTCAAAGGACAAGGTTTGTGGGAGACCATCCAGCCGAAACTCGTGCTGGGCGAGAACGTGTCGCAGGCGGCGCAATTCGCGACATCAGGTTCGGCCCAGGGCGGCATCTTTGCCTACTCGCTGGCGGTGTCGCCGGAGGTGTCATCGCTCGGAAACTACGCCCTCATTCCGGCCGAGTGGCACGCGCCGCTGCGGCAGCGCATGGTGTTGATGAAGAACGCGGGCGATATCGCGAAGTCGTTCTACGCCTACATCCAGTCGCCGGCGTCGCGGGCGATCTTCCGCAGATACGGATTCGTCCTGCCAGGCGAAGCGGCCTGACCCATGGACTGGCCGGCGCTTACGCTATCGCTTCGGCTCGGAGCGCTGACGATCCTCATTCTGTTGCCGTTGGGCGTCGTCGTCGGCAGGCTGCTCGCCTTCCGGCAATTCCGGGGCAAAGGCTTCGCGCAAGCCTCGCTCGCCCTGCCGTTAGTGCTGCCGCCAACCGTGCTCGGCTACTACTTGTTGGTGGCCTTTGGCGGCACCTCGCCGCTCGGTGAAGCCTGGCAAGCATTGGTGGGGCATTCGCTCGTCTTCAGCTTCGAGGGCCTCCTGCTCGCGTCCGTCATTGTCAACGTGCCGTTTGCCTTCCAGCCAATGCAGCGTGGATTCGAATCGATCCCGCCCGATGTGCGCGAAGCCGCCGCCTGCTCAGGACTCCCTCCCTGGCGCGTGTTCTGGATGATCGATCTGCCGCTGGCTTGGCCGGGGATCGTCACCGGCCTCGTCTTGGCATTTGCGCACACGCTCGGCGAGTTCGGCGTGGTTTTGATGGTTGGCGGCAGCATCCCGGGCGAGACCAAGACTATCGCCATTTCGATCTATGACCGCGTGCAAGCCTTCGACAACCACGCCGCCGGCGTCATGTCGGTGACGTTGCTGGTGCTGTCGTTCGCGGCGCTCGGCGTGACCTACATTCTCTCCACTCGGATCGGCCGCCGCCATGGATGAAGCCGACATGCACGGCGGCCTGCGCGTTCGCCTGCGGCAAACCGGGCCCATCCCGCTCGCAGTCGAATTTTCCTGCGACCAAGGCGAGTTACTGGCGCTGATCGGCCTCTCCGGCAGCGGCAAGACCACGACCTTGCGCTCGATCGCAGGCCTCTACCGGCCGCGCGAGGGCCGGGTGCGATGCAACGGCTCGGTCTGGCTCGACACCAAACGGGGGCTCGATCTGCCGCCGCACCGGCGGCCGGTCGGATTGGTGTTTCAGACCTATGCACTGTTTCCACACATGACCGCGCTCGGCAACGTCGTCGCAGCACTTGGGCATCGACCTGCCAACGAGCGCGTGGCGCGCGCCCGCGACCTACTCACGCTCGTTCATCTCGCGGGCTTCGAGGCGCGGCGGCCGGCGGCGCTCTCCGGCGGCCAGCAGCAACGCGTGGCGGTGGCGCGGGCGCTTGCGCGCGAGCCGGCGGTCCTCTTGCTCGACGAACCGTTTTCGGCAGTCGACCGGCCGACCCGACGCAAGCTCCACGGGGAGCTGGCCGAACTTCGGCAGTCCGTACGCATCCCCATCGTGCTGGTGACCCACGACGTCGAGGAAGCGGCGGCATTGGCGGATCGACTCTGCGTGATCGACCACGGCGAGACATTGCAGAGCGGCCGCCCGGCGGAGTTGCTGTCCAGACCCGCCAATGCCCGCGTCGCCATGGCGCTCGATCTGGCGGGCGCGGAGCACAGTTGAAGCAAGAGATCGCCGCCCAAACGGCGGCCTTCCTTCACTTCGGCGCCATGCCCTTGTCCCTGAGCTCCTTGATCGCCTTCTTATTCTTCGCGAGATGCGCGAG
>CBFGVM010000310.1:0-5342 GCA_965652015.1 uncultured Alphaproteobacteria bacterium | reverse complement strand
TGAGATTCGCCACCATGATTTGATCGAGCACCTGCTGGTGCACGGTGGGATTGAGGATTGGGCACAATACCTCGACGCGGCGGTCGAGATTGCGCGGCATCATGTCGGCGGAGGAGATGTAAACCGCCGCCTTGGGGTGCGGCAGGCCGTAGCCCGCGCCGAAGCAGTAGATACGGCTGTGCTCGAGGAACCGACCGATAATCGATTTGACACTGATGTTCTCCGACAGGCCCGGCAGGCCCGGGCGCAAGCAGCAGATCCCGCGCACCACGAGGTCGATCGAAACGCCTGCGCGCGAGGCCTCGTAGAGCATATCGATGATCTCGGGATCGACCAGCGCGTTGTCCTTCATCCAAATCGCCGCCGGGCGGCCGCTCCTTGCCTGCGCGATTTCTTGCTCGATGTGCTCGCAGATGCGGTCGCGCAGCGTGAGCGGCGAAACCGCCATCCGCTCGAGCGCGGCGGGCTCCGCGTAGCCGGTGACGTAATTGAAAATATGCGCGACGTCGCTCGCAATGACCGGATCGGACGTGAAGAACGAAAGATCCGTATAGATGCGGGCAGTCACGGGATGATAGTTCCCGGTCCCGACGTGGACGTAAGACGCAAGCGCTCCAGCTTCGCGCCTTACCACCATTGACAGTTTGGCGTGGGTCTTAAGCTCGATAAAGCCATAGACGACCTGCGCTCCCGCGCGCTCGAGCGCGCGCGACCAGCGGATATTTGCTTCCTCGTCGAAGCGCGCCTTGAGCTCGATGAGCGCGGTCACCGATTTCCCCGCTTCCGCCGCCTCGACGAGCGCTCGCACAATGGGAGATTCAGCTGATGTGCGGTAGAGCGTCTGTTTGATTGCGACCACGTCGGGGTCGCGCGCGGCCTGCTGCAGAAACTGCACCACGACGTCAAAGGACTCGTAGGGATGGTGGACGACGAGATCTTTCTGACGAATAGCCGCGAAGCAGTCGCCGGCGTGATCACGAATGCGTTCGGGATAGCGAGGATTGTACGGCACGAATTCGAGATCGGGCCGGTCGAGGCCCATGAGCTGCGAGAGCTCATTGAGCGCCAGAACGCCGTCGACCAGAAAGATCTCGTCGTCAGCGCATGCAAGCGCCCGCTGTACGAACCGACGCAGCTCCACTGGCATGGCAGCTTCGAGCTCGAGGCGGATGACCGATCCGCGCCGTCGGCGCTTGAGCACCGTCTCGAATTCGCGCACCAGATCCTCGGCCTCCTCCTCGATCTCGACTTCGGAGTCGCGAATCACCCGGAAAGCACCTTGTCCTTTGACCGCATAGCCCGGGAACAAGCGGGCAATGAAAAGCGCGATGACCTGTTCGAGCGTGATCACGCGGGCGCCAGACACTCCCTCGCCGCTTGGCAGGCGCACGAACCGATCGATCTTGTTCGGCATGCGGATGAGCGCGTTCATCGCCTTGCCGTCGCTCGCGCGCGCGAGCTGCAGCGCAATGGTGAAGCCGAGATTAGGTATGAACGGGAACGGATGCGCAGGATCGATGGCGAGCGGCGTGAGCAACGGGAAAATCTGCCGGAGGAAGTGATCTTCCAGCCAGGTCTTTTCTTTCTTGGTCACGTCCGGACCTTCGACCAGCACGAGGCCGTGTTCGGACAACATCTGCCGCAGCTCGCGCCAGCGCCTCTGCTGATCGCTTGCGAGCGCTTCGACCGCCTCGCCGATCCGGGTAAGCTGTTCGGCGGGGGTGAGCCCGTCCGGACTCTTAGTCGCAATGCCGGCGCGCAGCTGCGCTTTGAGCCCGGCAACGCGGACCATGAAGAACTCATCAAGGTTGTTGGCGGAAATCGACAGGAACCGAACGCGTTCGAGCAAAGGATGGGCCTCGTTTGCCGCCTCTTCGAGGACCCGTCGGTTGAACTGCAGCCACGACAACTCGCGATTGATGAATCGCTCCGGGCTGGCGATGAGATCGATGGCTGCGCTCGGCTCGACCGCGGGCACTGCCGCAGCCGCTTCTTCTTTCATAACAGTGACTTGGCTGCGGTCAGCCATGGCCGAGCGGCTCGGATGAAGGGTGCAATATCGCGGTCATCGGTGACGACGCCATGACATAAGGCCTCCTCCCCACCGGGCCGTCAAGGCTCGCTCGCGCGCAGGACTTCGGCGGCCAATGCCCTGGTTAACGGACGTTTGTGGCGCATGGCTTCTTGATCGAGCCGCGCCACCACCGCGCGCGCGGCCGCAAACGAGCGTTCGATCCGCGTCGCCACGTAGCCGATCAAGCCTTCATCCACGGCGAGTTGGCGGTCGGCGAACAGCTTTACCAGCACCGCGCGCAGCAACGCATCATCGGGCGGCATGATGGCAACGACCGGGAGCGCCTTGAGGCGCGAGGCGAGGTCGCGAATGGCAAATGTCGCCGGCACCGACCGTGCCGTGAGTAGCACGAAGGCGCCCTGCTCGCGGGCAAGGTTGAGAAGATGGAAGAGCACCTTCTCGTCGAATTCTCCGGCGGCGATGTCTTCCACCACCAGCGCGCCCGTAGCGAGCGCCGACGGCACGTTCGCTTCCTCCAACGCCCGCGCCGCGAGAAACCGCGCGCCCGCCGCCTGCGCCCAGACGGCTGCAAGGTGGCTCTTGCCTGAATCCTCGGGTCCGGTGAGCATGACTATCCGATGCGGCCAATCCGGCCATGCGTCAATGAGCGCAAGGGCCACCGCGTTCGACGAACCGCTCAGAAAGTCCTCACGCGCAAAACTCTCCGTATGTTCGAGCGCAAGGGCGAGTTGCCGCGGACGAGCGGACATCACTTGGGTTTGTCTCCCGTGTAGATGGGGCTCGCAAAATATTGACGCAGTCCGAAGCGCAACAGCACCGCGATCGCGGCACCGAGCGGCACGGCGATCAGCAGCCCGACGAAACCAAAGAGATAGCCGAACGCAAACATGGCGAAGATCAACCAGACCGGATGCAACCCCACCCGCTCGCCGACGAATTTAGGCGAGACGATGTTGCCTTCGATAAACTGGCCGACCAGAAAAACAGCGATGACGACTGTGATTCGCTTCCAGTCCGGCCAGAATTGCGCGATCGCCACGCTCGCTGCGACCATCAGCCCGGTCATTGAGCCGATATAAGGCACGAACGTGATCACGCCGGCGACGAGACCGATCAGTAACCCAAACTCTAAGCCCGCCAACATCAGTCCAATGGCATAGTAACAGCCGAGGAAGAGGCAGACGCCGAATTGGCCGCGCAGAAAACCGCCGATGGCAGCGTCGATCTCGCGGGCAAGTTGGCGCACGGTCTCGCGCTGGCGCACCGGTATCCAATTGTCCACTCTGTCGACCATCTGATGCCAGTCGCGGATCAGGTAAAAGGTCACGACCGGCATCACGATCAGGACCGACGCGAATGAGACCAGCGCCTTTCCGCCGGTCCACAACGAATAAGAAAAGCTGAGGAGCCAGGTCGCCATCTGGCCGACGAGGTCGGAAAGCGTCTTGTCGGAGTCGGCGGCGCCAAGCCAGTCCAGCCAGGGCAGGTTCAAATCGACAACCAGCTCTCTAACCCGTGGGACATAGCCAGTAATTTGAGACATCAAAGCGGAGCCCTTCTGCATATACAGGGGAACGAGCAGCTAGATCAGCGAAATCAGCGATACGACAAAAATGCCGACGATGAGCAGTGCGGCGACGGTCCGGTTGATGCCGAGTCGTTCCCCGCGGTCGGCAATCGGCGCGAGCACGTAAGCAAGCGCAATACCGGCCACGAACGGAAGCAGAATGGCGTGCAGCAACCACAGCGCCGCCGCGAACGCGACAAAGGTCACGACCCAGAACGCAAACTGACGGCCGTAGCCCATTCGATCACTCACCCACAAACCAGCGCGCGGTCAGGGGCCCATTTCTGCAGCGTTCATGTGGCGCACCCACTCGGCGACATAGAAGGCGATGGAAATCAACGTCAAGGCCGTGACCAATGCCATAAGCAAGGCCACTGCAATCCCGGCACCGAAGTCGAAGCCGCGCGCCGCCATGATCACGCAAGCGAGCGCAATCTGCGCAACGGTATTGAGCTTGGAGACGAGAAGCGGTTTAAGCGGCACCGGCTTGTCTATCAGCCACGACAAGATCACGGCACTCACGATCATGATGTCGCGCGAGACGACGAGAATGACAAGCCAGCCGGGAACCGCGTCTGCGATGCCGAGCGCCACATAAATGGAAACCAGCATGGCCTTGTCCGCGAGCGGGTCGAGATAGGCGCCGAGCTCCGTTGCCATGCCGAACCGCTTGGCGAGAAAGCCGTCAACGGCATCGCTGATGCCGGCAGCGAGGAACAGCACGAAGGCGAAGCGCATCTCACCCGCCGTGATCGCCCAGACCACGACTGGCACCAACAGGATGCGCCCCAGCGTAATGAGATTTGGAATGCTCAAATTTGGCGCCCCGGGGCGGTCCGCGCGCCCCATCGTCACCGCCCGCTGGTCGTCGCAGGCGGCCGTGCGAACGTAAGTATAGCCACGATCAAGCCATTGCACAGGCGCGGATTCCCAAGTAACCCAACCGCGAGCGAAGGAGCGCCATTGGCTCGCGCCTCGATCATTTTGAGCGTCGATCGCGAGGGGCGACCGACGATCGTGCGAATCAAGCTGCTGCGGATAGCCGCCGATGCCTGCTTTCGCGGAAGACCCCGATCATTGCGGGTGAGCGCATGGCCAAGAAGCGCGTCGCCGTCCTGATCTCGGGTCGAGGTTCGAATATGGCCGCGCTGATCGAGGCGGCAAAGGAACGCACCTATCCCGCCGAGATCGTGCTCGTGGTCTCCAACAGACCGGAAGCGCCCGGGCTCGCACGCGCCGAGGCAGAGGCAGTTCCTACTGCCGTGGTCGACCATCGCGCATACGGGAACGATCGCGCCGCCTTTGAGCGTGCGCTGCAAGCCGTGCTCGACACGCACGGGGTGGAGCTCGTTTGCCTCGGCGGTTTCATGCGCCTGTTGACGGCCGCCTTCGTCCTGCATTGGCAGGGCCGCATGCTCAACATCCACCCAACGCTTTTGCCTTCATTTCCAGGCCTCGATCCGCACGGCCAAGCGCTCAAGGCGGGAGTGAAGATATCGGGCGCGACGGTTCACTTCGTCGTGCCTGAGGCCGACGCTGGTCCGATCGTTGCGCAGGCAGCAGTGCCCGTCCACGACGACGACACCGTCGCAACCCTCACCGCTCGCGTGCTCGAGGCCGAGCATCGGATCTATCCGCTGGCGCTCAGACTCGTGGCCGAAGGGCGCGTCAAGGTGACCGGCGGCCGCTGTCTGATCGAGGGAGCCGGTGCGGCGGAAGGCGCGTTGATCGTGCCCGAGG
>CBFGVM010000309.1:0-5347 GCA_965652015.1 uncultured Alphaproteobacteria bacterium | reverse complement strand
CCGCCTTGGGCGGCGCGCCCAAATTCTCCGCGAAGAAGGCGAGCGTCCGGCTCCAGGCGAGATCGGCCGCCGCCTTGTTGTAGCGCGCCGCACCGGTGTCATTGTTGAAGGCGTGCTGAGTGCCGGTATAGATGTAGATCGCGTATTTCTTGTTGTTGGATTTCAGCGCCGCCTCGTACGCCGCGATGCCTTTGTTGATGTTCTCGTCGTTCTCCGCGTAGTGCAGGAGCAACGGCGCCCTGATCGCAGGCACCATCTCGACCGGGATCTGCGCGCCGTAGTACGGCACCGCGGCGGCGAGATCGGGACTGCCCGCCGCCATACGGTTGACGACGGCGCCTCCGAAACAGAAGCCGACGGCGCCGACCTTGCCGGTCGACTCCGCGTGCTTTTGCATGAACGGGACGGCCGCAAGCGCCGCGGCAATCATATCTTCGCGCTCGGTCTTGGCGTGAAGCTCGCGCGCCCTGTCCTCTTCGGGCGGAGTGCCGCCGTTCACCGACAGAAGATCGGGCGCAAAAGCGAGATAGCCCTCCACCGCCAAGCGGCGCGCCACGTCCTCGATGTGTGGGTTAAGACCCCGGTTCTCGTGAATGACGATCACCACGGGCCGCTTGCCCATGGCTTTGCCGCGCACGAGATAGCCGTTGATCTTGCCCTTGGGCGAGTCGTAGGCGACGCGTTCGGCGGCGAGCCTGGTGTCGCCGGCCGCCACGATGGCGGCGTGTGCGTAGTCGTTCTGGAGGAGCGGCAGCAGCGCGACGGCGGCGGTGGTCGAACCGGCTAGCTCGACCAGCCGGTCGAGAAAGTCGCGGCGGCTCAGGCCGCCATGGGTGAAGCGGTCGTAGAGATTGATGATGTCCTGGTTCACGGGCGTTACTCCCTCGTCCTGGCCATGCATCATAACACGAATTCCACCCGCATATTCCCTTGCCGCGAGCTTGCATCTGCAGAGGCGACATGCCGCGCACCTTGCGTTTGATCTTCTGTTGCTGGCAGAATCGCGGCTCTATCGCAGCGACGGTAGCGTGGCCCGTCGCGCCTCTCGTCTATCGAGCCGCGCGCGCATTCCGATTGGCCATGGCTTCGATTTCTCGCCGCGACTTCCTCAACGGAGTGGCCCTGACCGTCGCCGCCGGCCTGACGCCTGCGGCGCAGATCGCGGCCGAGCCCGCGCGCTACCCGCCGGCGCTCACCGGACTGCGCGGCCAGCACCCGGGCTCATTCGAGACCGCGCACGCGCAGGCGCGCCAAGGCACGCGTTTTGCTCTCGACCGGCTGCCGATCGAGGAGCATTACGATCTCGTGATCGTCGGCGGCGGCATCAGCGGCTTGGCCGCCGCGTTCTTCTATCGCCGCGCCGCTGGATCGTCCGCGCGCATTCTCCTGCTCGACAACCACGATGATTTCGGCGGCCATGCCAAGCGCAACGAGTTCACGCTCGACGGCCGGCTCGTGATCGGCTACGGCGGCAGCGAATCGATCGATTCTCCCAACACGCAGTACAGCGAGGTCGCAAAAGGGCTGCTGCGCGAGCTCGGCGTCGAGGTCGCGCGCTTCGAGACCGCGTTCGATCGCACGCTCTATTCCTCGCTCGGGCTTTCGCGCGGCATCTTCTTTGCGCGCGAAGCCTTCGGCCGCGACGCGCTCGTGGCGGGCGAACCGCCGACCGCGGGCACGGACGCGGTCGCACGCCGGCTCACCAACGCCAAGCCGCTCTCCGAGTTCGTCGCCGCCTTTCCCATCTCGCCCGCAAGCAAGGCGCAACTGCTCGCGCTCTATGACGGCGCGCGCGATCCGCTGGCCGGCAAGACCGCGGACGAGAAGCGGGAAATCCTCAAGCGGACGAGCTACCGCGACTACCTCATCAAGCTGTGCGGCTGCAGCGAGGAGGTGGCGAACTGCTTTCAGGGCCGCACGCTCGGTTTCTTCGGGCTCGGTTGCGATGCCGTGCCTGCCGCCGACGCCCGCGAATTGGGTTATCCCGGTTTCGCCGGCTTGGGCCTGCCGGGGCGCGTCGCTGCGCGGGAGCCGTACATCTACCACTTCCCCGACGGTAACGCCTCGCTCGCCCGCCTGATGGTGCGTTCGCTCATTCCCGATGTCGCGCGCGGCCACACCATGGATGACGTGGTGCTGGCGGCGTTCGACTACGGCAAGCTCGATCGCGATGAACAGGCGGTGCGCATTCGGCTGGATTCGACCTGCATCGACGTCCGCAATGTCGGCGACCGCGTCCTCGTGAGCTACTTGCGCGATGGCGTGCCGCACCGCGTCGAGGCCCAGCACGCGGTGCTCGCCTGCTTCCACATGGTCATTCCACATATCATGCCGGAGCTGCCGGTGCCGCAACGCGAGGCGCTCGCGCGCAACGTGAAGACACCCCTCGTCTATACCAACGTGCTCGTGCGCGACTGGCGTCCGTGGGTGAACCTCGGCGTGCACGACATTTCCGCGCCCATGTCCTTTCACAGCCGGGTCAAGCTCGATTTTCCCGTCAGCCTCGGCGGCTATCAGCATCCGCGCGATCCTTCCGAGCCGATCTGTCTCCACCTCGTCCACGTTCCGGGCGCACCTAACCGGGGGCTCGATGCGCGCACGCAGTTTCGCCTCGGCCAGGCACGGCTGCTCGACATGACGTTTGCGGATTTCGAGGACAGAATCCGCGACGAGCTCGACCGCATGCTCGGCCCCGGAGGTTTTTCCAGCGCGCGCGACATCGCGGCGATCACGGTCAACCGCTGGCCGCACGGCTACGGCTATGTCGCGAACTCGCTCTACGACGAGGATGATTATGAAAGCGTGCTGGAGCGCGCCCGGCAAAAGGCGGGTCGCGTCGCCATCGCCAATTCCGACGCGGGCGGCGACGCCTACGCGCACCTCGCGATCGCGCAAGCCGCGCGCGCGGTCGAGGAGCTCAAGGGGACTTGACCATGATCATTCAGACCGCACCGGCAGGTGAGCCCCGCTTGGCGGTGATGATGCACGAGCATACGGCGCTCTCCGACCAGTTCGCGCGCGCATTTGGCAACGACCGCTTCGAGCCGGTTTGGCCTGATGACTTGATGTTCTACGTCGTTTCTCACCACGACGCGGGCTGGGCCGAGTTTGATCGCGATCCGGTGACCGACGAGACGACCGGCCTGCCATACAATCTGATCGAGACACCCGCCAAGTACATTACGGTCACCAGCCGGCGATCGCCCGATTTCAACGAGCGGCACCATCCCTACTGCGGGCTGATATCGAGCATGCACAGTTGGGGGCTCTACAACGGGCGCTACGGACTATCGAAGCTGGTGCTGATCGACAGAATGCCGCCGGTGGATCGCCCTTTGGCCGAGCGGATGCTGTCTGGCGAGATCGCTCGGCAGGACAGGCTGAAGGCTGAGATCGCCAAGGATGCGCAAACCGCGGAATGGATCGAGGCAGAGCACCTGTTCCAGAATTACAAGCAGCTGCAGTTTTTCGACACGCTCGCGCTCTATTTCAATCGGACGCATCCAGGCGAGCGCGCTGAGCAAGAATTCGAACATGTGCCGGTGAATGCGCGAGAAGATGTGAATGTCACCATTCGACCGCGTCAGCCGGGCATCTACGAGATGTCGCCCTATCCGTTCGCCGCAAACACCGCCGAATTCGCCTTTGCTGGACGCCCGATCGAGCCGCGCCAACATCAAGACGGCTGGCCGTCGGTGTTGCGAGGCGCGCCGACGCAATGGGAGAGTTTTCGCCTCGTGGCAGCATGATACGCGACACGCTCGGGGAGGTAGATCGTGGGCGCGAGCGACCAAGCCGCTTCCGTGGGGACGCTGCCGCAGCGCGTGCGGCGCGATTTCTCCGGCGTCGATTATGACGAGGCGATACGGCGGGCGCGGGAGATCGTGCCGATCCTGCGCGAGCGCGCCCAGCGCGCCGAAGACGCGCGCATGCTCATTCGCGAGAACGAGCAACTCCTGCACGAGAGCGGCCTGTTCCGGTTTCACCAGCCCAAGGCTTTCGGCGGCATGGAGCTTGCGTTCGCAGCCGTCGTGGACATTCCGGCGGAGCTTGCGCGCGGCTGCCCCTCGACGGCCTGGAACGTGGGAAACGTTGCCTGTCATCACTGGATCCTCGGCTATTACGCGCCTGAGACCCAGCGCGAAGTGTGGGACGCTAACCCGGATGCGCTGATCGCCTCCTCGATCGCGTTGGCGGCCGGACGCGGGCGCAAGGCGCCGGGCGGCTTTATCGTCAACGGGCGATGGCCGTTCTCCTCGGCGGTCGACAATTCGGAATGGAACATGCTGGCCGTCACCGTCTACGCGGAGGAAGGCGGCGCGCCCGTTGATTGGCGGCTGTGCCTGGTGCCGAAGTCCGACTACGAGATCATCGACACCTGGTACGCCATGGGCATGGGCGCCACCGGCAGCAAGGATGTCGCGGTGAGCGAGCTGTTCGTGCCCGAGCGCCGGGCGCTGCCGCTCCTGCGTTGCCGCGGCGGGCGCGAGCATCCTGGTGCCGCGCTCAACACGGGTGCGCTGTTTGCCATCCCGCTGGTCGCTGCCTCGAGCCATCCGCTGGCGCCGGCGGCGTTGGGCGCGGCCGAAGGCGCGCTCGAGCTATTCCTCGCGGCGATGACTAAGCGCAGCGGCACCTATACCGGCGCGCGCGTGGCGGATTTCCAGGCCGTGCAGATCAAGGTCGCCCGCGCGCGCTGCCTGATCGATTCGGCGCGCGACCTCTTGCGCCAGTCGGCGATCGCGTTCCAAGACGCCGCAGAGCGCAATGAGGTGCCCGATCTCGACACCAAATTGCGCTTCCGCGCGCATTCCGCTTTCGCCGTCAACCAGGCGCGGGAGGCGGTGGAGACGCTGTGGTCCTGCTATGGCGCCCAAGGCCTCTATACCCGCGATCCGCTGCAGCGGCATTTGCGGGACGTGCTCGCCATCAACCAGCACTTCTCGTTCAACTTCGACATCGCCGGCGCCGCTTACGGCCTACACGCGCTCGGCGGTCGCTACGCGAACCCGACCATGTGAGCGCCGCGGAAAACACTTGGCGATCTCCGGCGCGCTGCGACGAAACGCTCGGGGGCCGCGATCTATCATTCAGGTTGACGTAAGTCTTGCCCGTTATGATCGGTCGCAGAGCCAAGGCTGGTGCAGGGCGACGGTGGCGTGCCCACCCAAGCTCAATTCGAAAGTCAAAACCGTAGGGCAGTCGACATGATCCGATTTACCAGCGCGATCATCACCCTCGCATGGGCATCGTTTTCTGCAAGCGACGGATACGCCACGGTGCCGAGCGACGCGCGGCAGCCGCCGGCGGGAAGCGCCGCGCTCATCACCCATTGTTACAAGATGGC
>CBFGVM010000308.1:0-5369 GCA_965652015.1 uncultured Alphaproteobacteria bacterium | reverse complement strand
CCCATCTGACAAATCGTGCCCGCCAGACCCGTCATGCGCGGGCAGAAGCGCGTCGAAGACGCGCGTGAACGCGCTTATGCCCCGCGCATCCATCTCCTTTGAAAAACTTTTTACGAAGCTTTGATGGATTGCCGGGTCAAGCCCGGCAATGACGACCTAATGACAGACCGTGCTAGGCGTGCGCCTTGCGCTGCGGGTCGATGATCTGCTCGAGCTTGCCGAGCACGTGCATGCAGGGAAGCAGCTGCGCCAGGCTGGCGTTCGGCTCGCGCTTCTCCTTGACCGCTGCGATGAACTCGCGGTCCTCGAGCTCGATGCCGTCCATGGACACGTCGACCTTGGATACGTCGATCTTGTTGTCCTTGCCGTCGCTGAGGTCGTCGTAGAACGCCTTGTAGGTGCCGTTGTCGCAGATATAGCGAAAGAACGAGCCGAGCGGCCCGTCGTTGTTGAACGACAGCGAGAGCGTGAGGATCGCGCCCGACGGCACCTTGGCGACGATGCCCATATCCATGGCGATGCCGAGCTCCGGATGAATCGGGCCCTGCACCGCGTAGCAATCGGAAATCGTCTCTCCGGTCTGGTACTGGAACAGGTCGATGGTATGGGCGGCGTGATGCCACAGCAGGTGATCGGTCCAGCTGCGCGGATTGCCCGCCGCGTTGATGTTCCTGCGGCGGAAGAAGTAGGTCTGTACGTCCATCTGCTGGATCTTGAGTTCGCCCTTCTGGATGCGCTTGTGAATCCACTGATGGCTCGGATTGAAGCGGCGCACGTGCCCGCCCATGGCGACGACGCCGCTCTCCTTGGCGATTTTGACCAGCTGTTCGGCGTCCTCGACGCTGTCGGTGACGGGAATCTCGACCAGCACGTGCTTGCCCGCGCGCATCACCTGTTCGCCCTGCCGGAAGTGCAGCTTCGTCGGCGTGGTCAGGATCACCGCGTCGGCGCGCTTGATGCCCTCGGACAGATCGCCGGTGTAATGGGGGATGCCGTACTTCTTGGCGACTTCGGCGGTGGCGTCCTGGTTGCCGCCCACGAGCGAGGTCACCTCGACGTCATTGATGCGCTTGAGCGCGTCGAGATGCTTTTGCCCGAACGCGCCCTGTCCGGCGACACAAATCTTCATCGTTGTTCCTTGCTGGCGATGCGGTGAGCGACTTTGCGGGCGGCCGCCTGCTTGCTCCTGGCGGCGGGGGCGCGCTTGCTCTTGCCTGCCGCCTTGCGCCGGTTCTCGAGAATGATGTGCCCGACCGCGGTGTTCGATGCCGGCACGGTGTAGAAGCGGTAGACCTCGTCCACCTTGTCATCGAGCGCGCCGCGCATGATCAGCCACATCACCATCTCGATGCCCTCGGCGCCTGCCTCGCGCATGTAATCGATGTGCGGGATGCGCGTGAGCTTCTTCGGGTCCTTGGTCAGGTTGTCGAGGAAGTTTTTGTCCCATTTGCTGTTGATGAGCCCGGCGCGCGGGCCGCTGATCTGGTGCGACAACCCGCCGGTGCCGAAGATGACGACCTTGAGATCCTCCGGATAGGACTCGACCGCCTTGCGGATCGCCTTGCCCAGCATGTAGCAGCGATGGCCGGTCGGCGGCGGATACATGACGACGTTGACCGCGAGCGGGATGACCCGGCACGGCCACTCCTTCGGCGTACCGAACAATAGGTTCATCGGCACGGTGAGCCCATGATCCACCTCCATCTTGTTGACGACGGTGAGATCGAATTCGTCGAGAATGACGGATTGCGCGATATGCGCGGCGAGCGCGGGATGACCGTTGAGCACCGGCACCGGCCGCGGCCCCCAACCTTCGTCGGCAGGCGGAAACTCCGCGGCGCAACCGAGTGCAAAGGTCGGAATCATATCCACCGAAAAGGCGGAGGCATGGTCGTTGTAGACCACGATGGCGACGTCCGGTTTGGTCTGCGCCATCCAGTCCTTGGATTTCTCGAAGCCCGAGAACACCCGCTTCCAATAGGGCTCCTCGGTCTTGCCGTTGTCGAGCGCCGCACCGATGGCCGGCACATGCGACGAACCTACACCTGCGATGATTGTTGCCACGACTCACTTCCGCTTTGCTGACGATTTGGATTTGGACTTGGCTTTGGACCTCGACTTGGCGGATCTGTCCTTGCCTGATCTGCTGCGATTGCCCTCCACCGAGCGCCCGCCGGCGAGCATCATCGCGGCATAGTCCTGCTGCGAGGAGCCGGTCATGACCGCGGCGAGATGCTGGAACGAATGGCCGTCAGTGGCGCCGAGCTTGGCGGTAAAATAGATGTTGCCGCCGAGTTCCAGCATCCGATTGTAATCGCGCTTGAGAATGGCGTCGCTCTGCTCTGGCGTGAGTTTGAACTTCTTGAGGTACTCCGCCTCGTTCGCCTTGAACGCCTTGCGGTTCTCCTCCTTCATTAGCGACATGCAGAACATGTTGATGCCATAACCCTCGCGCGAGCGCTCGGCATCGAACACGAACGTGCCGGGGATGTCGTCATAGTCATGCTGCGCGCGCGCCATCGGCGTCCTCCATTCCCCCGCCCGGGTCCCCCAACCAGATGTCGACCCTTCCCCGCAATCCGGCTCACATAATATAAGCTCGATGCGCCTTCGCAACGTCGGCCGACTTCGGCATCTGAAACGATTCTAACTCCAGTAAAGCCGCATGGGGTTGTCGACCAGCAGCGCCTTTTGCGCCGCCGGGCTTGGCGCGATGCGCGGGATGAAGTCGACCAGCACCCCATCGTCCGGGGCCTCTTTCTTCATGTTGGGGTGCGGCCAGTCGGTGCCCCAGATCACGCGGTCGGGGAACTTGTCGATCAGGCTTTTGGCGAAAGGCACCACGTCGTCGTAGGGCGGCCCGGCAACCGTCATGCGTTCCGGGCAGGTGGTTTTGACCCAGAAATTCTCGTGCCGCTCCATCAGGCGATGAAAGCGCTGGTTGTCCGGATGATCGACGCCCTTTTTCACATCGGGCGTGCCCATGTGATCGACCACCACCGTCGTCGGCAGCGACGTGAAGAAGGCTTCGAGCTCCGGCAAATCCGCCATTTCGAAATAAACGACGATGTGCCAGCCGAGCGGCGCAACCCGCGCCGCGATGTGCTCGAGCACCTCGCGCGGGGTGAAATCGACAAGGCGGCGAACGAAATTGAAGCGCACCCCGCGCACGCCGGCGCGATCCATCGCCTTGAGCTCGGCATCGGTGATCTCCTCCCCGACAAATGCCACGCCCTTGGCCTTGTTGCTGGAGCTTTCGAGCGCATCGATCATCGCGCGATTGTCTTTACTATGGCACGACGCCTGCACGATCACGTTCTTGTCGAAACCGAGAAAGTCGCGCAGCGCAAACAGCTTCTCCTTGGGCGCGTCGCAAGGGGTATATTTTCGCTCGGGCGCATAGGGAAACTTGCTCTCCGGTCCGAATACATGGCAGTGCGCATCAACTGCGCCGGCCGGCGGGACGTATCTCGGCTTCGACGGATTGGGGTGGAAGGGAATGTAGCCTGGACTCATCGCCACCGGGCGTTTTCCTTCCCTGGTGTTAGACGCGTTCCAGCGCGAGGGAGACGCCCTGTCCGACGCCGACACACATGGTGGCGAGCGCACGCTTGCCGCCGCGCCGGTGCAAACCGTGGACCGCGGTCAAAGCAAGGCGCGCCCCCGACATCCCGAGCGGATGCCCAAGCGCGATCGCGCCGCCGTGCGGATTGACGTGCTCGGCATCGTCGGCAATTCCGAGCTGGCGCAAGCAAGCGAGCCCCTGCGACGCGAACGCCTCGTTGAGTTCGATGAGATCGAAATCGCCGATCTTGAGGCCGAGCCGCGCCATCAGCTTGCGCGTCGAGGGCACCGGCCCAATTCCCATCACCCGCGGCGCCACCGCCGCTGACGCCATGCCAAGCACGCGCGCGCGGGGTGTAAGCCCGTGATGCCTGGCCGCTTGTTCCGAGGCGAGGATGACGGCCGCCGCGCCGTCGTTGATCCCGGAGGCGTTGCCGGCGGTGATCGTGCCCCCCTCGCGGACGATCGGCTTGAGTTTGGAAAGCCCCTCGAGCGTTGTGCCCGGCCGGGGGTGCTCGTCCTGCTCGACCATGGCGGGGCCGCCCTTGCCGGCAACCTCGACCGAGACGATCTCCTCGGCAAAGTAGCCCGCCGCCATCGCCTTGGCGGCACGCTGCTGCGAGCGCAACGCGAAGGCGTCTTGGTCCGCGCGCGAGACCTGGTGCTCCTCGGCCACGTTCTCGCCGGTCTCGGCCATGGAATCGATGCCGTATTGCGCCTCGAGCAGCGGATTGACGAACCGCCAGCCGAGCGTGGTGTCGTAGATTTCGGCGCCGCGCTGGAACGCCTCCTGCGCCTTGCCCATGACCAGCGGCGCGCGCGTCATCGATTCGACGCCGCCGGCAATGGCAAACTCTGCCTCACCGCAGCGGATGGCACGTGCGGCATCGCCGATGGCGTTGAGGCCAGATGCGCACAGCCGATTGACGGTCACGCCGGGCACGCTATCGGGCAAACCTGCCAGCAACAGCGCCATACGCGCGACGTTGCGATTGTCCTCACCGGCTTGATTGGCGCAGCCGAGCACGACCTCATCGAGCGCCGACCAGTCGACCTTGGGATATCGCCTGACGAGCGCCCTGATCGGGACGGCGGCAAGATCATCGGTGCGCACCCTGGCAAGGGCGCCGCCATAGCGGCCGATCGGCGTGCGCACGCCATCGCAGAGAAAAACGTCGCGCGTGTCGGGCATGTCCAAACTCGCCAGCGTCCCCATTCCGAAGCTCGCAAGCCCTCGCTGCACACTCTCGTGCGAACTTCGGAATCAAAGGGACACTAGCAAACTTATGACTCTAATGTGGTTTTTGGATTTGAAGTTCCTACGCGAAGCTCGCTGCAAATCCGTAGGAACTTCAAATCCACCACACTAGTATCGTCCTCGCAAGCGCGCCGCGCGAAGTCAACAGATGGGCGCAGCCGCGCCAGAACCGAGCGTTGATCATGATCTCGCAGGCACCGATCTTCACGATTCACGCCGAGCTCGCCGATATCCGGCATTTCGGGCAAACGCCCTACGGGGAGCGGCGGGTGATCGACATCCTCGGTGGCCGAGTCGAGGGTCCGCGGCTCAACGGAAAGATTTTGCCCGGCGCGGATTGGCAAATCGTGCGGCCGGACGGCGTCGCCGACCTCAAGGCGCGCTATGGCATCGAGACCGAAGACGGCGCACGCATTCTCGTGCATAGCGACGGCCTGCGCCACGGTCCGCCCGATGTCATTGCCGCGCTCGCGCGCGGCGAGACTGTCGAACCGTCGCGCTACTATTTTCGCACCGTGATGCGCTTCGAGAGCGCCGCCCCCGCGCT
>CBFGVM010000307.1:0-5385 GCA_965652015.1 uncultured Alphaproteobacteria bacterium | reverse complement strand
TCCGCCCAATAGGTGTCCTTGGCGTCCCGGAGCTTGTCACGCAGCTCCGCGAGCCTGGCGATGTCGGTCTTCGCCGCCTCCGGCTTGCCGGAGCGTGCTGCGCCGAGCGCGCGGGCAAAATGCGTGATCGCCGTGATGAACGCGAAGTTGGACGGCTTGACCTCGAGTTCGGCGGCGCCCTGCCAATCCCCGCGCTCGACCCTGTAGCGCGCCGGACTTGCCGCCAGTGCGAACGAGCTGCCGCGTTCGTCGGGGCGCACGTTGGCGGCTTGCATGTCCTCGATCACGGCGCGGGCATTCTTGTCCTGCCCGAGCTGCAGGTAGGCGTAGACCATGTAATCCTGGCCGTGCAGCTGATCGCCGGCCGACTTGTCCGCCTTGGCGGCGCGCACCGATGCTTGGTTGGCGGCGATCGACTCCTTCCAGTAGCCGACGCGGGTGAAGATGTGGGACGGCATGTGCTGCGCATGCGGCGCCGCGGGCGCGATCTTGGAGTAGCGCATGGCCGCGTCGAGGCCCTTCTCGGCGATCGGCGGATAGTCGTAGAGGTGGATGAGATAGTGGGCGACGCCGGGATGCTGCGGCTGGCGCTTGAAGATCGGCTCGAGGATCGCCGCGCCCTTGAGTTGGTTGGCATAGGTCTTGTCCGCCGGCGACGCCGCGACGTTGAGCGTGATGGCGTAGGCGATCTGCGCTTCGTCGTCCTCGGGATAGCGCGCCGCCAAGGCTTCCAGCGCCAAGAGATAGGCCTGCAGGCGGGAGCCGTAGTCGATCTTGTCGTAATCGATGTACATGACGGACAGCGCGTCGATATAGTCGCGCTCGCGCTGCGTCTTGGCGCCGACCGTCTTGGCCTTTTCGATGGCCGCAAGCCCGAGCGGGAGATTGGATGCCGGCGTCACCGCGTGCGGATTGCTCAGCAGCGTCAGCGCAACGCCCCAATAAGCCATGCCGCATTCGGGATCGGCTTTCGCGACATCCTCGAATATCTCTTTGGCTTGGCGAAGCCAGAACGAATGCTGGTAGCGCATAGCCCGATCGAAGCGGCGCTGCGCCGTCTCGTTGCACGATGTGGCGAAGTGGACGGTGCCGAGCCGCTGATCCGATTCGTCTTGTGCGAGCGTTGGCGGCACGGAGAAAAGCATGACGGCAACGCTGGCGACGATGGCGGCGGCTGACGATGATCTGATCATGGCTGCCTTCCGGCCTTCGTCGAAACGAGGGCAACGACGATTTCACTCAAGTTAGCAAACGTGGCCTCAGGCAGCAATTTGGCTTTCGGCATTGCTGGTAACGGCGCGCGCGAATTGAGCTTGCCGCGGCGATCTGCTACAGCGCGGCTATGATACGCAGTCCGGTCGATTGCGGATCACGTTCTCCGCCGTCGTCCCCGCGTACGCGGGGACCCATATTCCAGAGACGGTGGTCATGGGTCCCCGCTTTCGCGGGGACGACACTTTTGAGTTGATTGGTCGAATTCAGCCATGACTCGCCAGGGCCGCCCATGATCCCGCGCTACACTCGGCCGGAAATGGCCGCGATCTGGGACCCGCAGACGCGCTACCGCATCTGGTTCGAGATCGAGGCGCATGCGGCCGACGCCATGGCCGAGCTCGGCGTCATTCCCAAAGCCGCGGCCAAGGCGATCTGGGACAAAGGCAAGGACGCCAAATTCGACGTCGCGCGCATCGATGCCATCGAGCGCGAGGTCAAGCACGACGTGATCGCGTTCCTCACCCATCTCGCCGAGATCGTGGGGCCGCAAGCGCGCTTCGTGCATCAGGGCATGACCTCGTCCGACGTGCTCGACACCTGCCTCAACGTGCAGTTGGTGCGCGCCGCCGACCTCCTGATCGCCGATGTCGATGCGCTCATGGCGGCGCTCAAGCGCCGTGCCTTCGAGCACAAGATGACGCCGACCATCGGCCGCTCGCACGGCATCCATGCCGAGCCCACCACCTTCGGCCTCAAGCTCGCCTATGCCTATGCCGAATTCTTTCGCGCCAAGGAGCGGCTCATCTGCGCGCGCACGGAGGTTGCGACCTGCGCCATTTCGGGAGCCGTCGGCACCTTCGCCCAGATTGATCCGCGGGTGGAGGAGTATGTCGCAAAAGCCATGGGCCTTGCCGTCGAGCCGGCGTCGACGCAAATCATCCCGCGCGATCGGCATGCGATGTACTTCGCCACGCTGGGCGTGGTCGCTTCCTCGGTCGAGCGGCTCGCCACCGAAATTCGCCACCTGCAGCGCACCGAGGTGCTCGAGGCCGAGGAGTTCTTCTCCGAGGGTCAGAAGGGCTCCTCCGCCATGCCGCACAAGCGCAATCCCGTTCTCTCCGAGAACGTCACCGGGCTTGCCCGCATGGTACGCGCCTACGTGACGCCGGCGCTGGAAAACGTGGCGCTCTGGCACGAGCGCGACATCTCCCACTCCTCGGTCGAGCGCATGGTCGCGCCCGACGCGACTACGACACTCGATTTCGCGCTGGCGCGGCTCACGGCCATCGTCGACAAGCTCGTGGTCTACCCCGCCAACATGAAAAAGAACCTCGAGCGTCTCGGCGGCCTCATTCATTCGCAACGCGTGCTCATCGCGCTCACCCATAAGGGCGTCGCGCGCGAGGAGGCCTACGCGATCGTGCAGCGCAACGCCATGCGGGTCTGGCAGGGCGAGGGTGATTTCTTATCGTTGCTCGCGGCGGACAAGGATGTGCGCAAGCATCTGAGCGAGGCCGAGCTCGAGCAGAACTTCGACCTCGGCCATCATTTCAAGCACGTCGATACGATCTTCGAGCGTGTGTTCGGCAAGACCAGGATCGAATCCGAACGCAGTTAGTCGTGCTAAGGCTCGGCGCTTTTGAGCAAGATTCAGCGTCTCCCATGTCGTCCCCGCGAGGGGCACCTCGCGACGCTCGCGTCACGGGGACCCCGTTGCGGGGACCCATGAACACTGGCCTGTGTTCCTGGGTCCCGGCGCTCGCGCCATAGCGCGCGTCCTTAAGGGCGTTCACGCCCGTCTTCGACGGGCTATGCACGCGCGCGGACGCGCTTGAGGCGCTCGGCCAAGACGACGGCGAAGGGCCAAGTACCGGGCCCTTATGCGCCGCATAAGGACTCAAAGTTGCCCGCTTTTTTGGCTAGCGGTTACCGCCGTGGCAACGACCATTCTCGTCTTCGATTCCGGTCTCGGCGGACTGACCGTTTTCCGCGAAGTCGCCAAGGCGCGCCCGGACGCGCGCTACCTTTACGTCGCCGATGATGCCTTCTTTCCCTATGGCGGCCAGGCCGAAGCGGAGCTCGTCGCGCGTGTGGGCGACCTCATGGGCGAGCTGATCGAGGCCCATCATCCCGATCTCATCGTCATTGCCTGCAACACGGCCTCCACCCTGGTGCTGCCGCATTTGCGCACGCGCTTTCGCGTGCCTTTCGTCGGCACCGTGCCGGCGATCAAGCCGGCCTGCGCGGTCTCGCGCACCAAGCGGGTGGCGGTGCTCGGCACGCAAGCCACCGTCAGCCGCGAATATACTCGCGCGCTGATCCGCGACTTCGCCAACGGCAGCGATGTCGCGCTGATCGGCTCGGCGCGGCTCGCAGGCTTCGCCGAGGAGGAACTCAATGGCGCGCCGGTTGCGGACGATCTCATCGCGCGCGAGATTGCGCCCTGCTTCATCGATGCGGGCGGACGGCGCACCGACACGATCGTGCTCGCCTGCACGCACTATCCGCTGCTGCTCGAGCGATTCGAACGGCTTTCGGCCTGGCCGGTGACCTTCGTCGATCCCGCCCCGGCGATCGCGCGCCGCGTCGTCGATTTGCTGGGAGGCGCGGTGGGCGCCAAGGCACCGTCTCCCGCGCGCCTCGTGTTCACCTCTGGCCGGGCGCCCTCGGCCGCGCTCGGCGCGGCGATCACGCGCTTCGGCATTTCAACAGGGGTAAAACCGCTTTAGCATCGCCCCGAAATGAACGTCCTGTGGAGGGGCGCATAAATGGCGAACGACTCACAGACGGTGCGGCGGACCGTGCAGTTCAAATTCACGCTTCCGTCGGCAAATTCCGACCAACTCGTATCGTTGCTCAAATCGGCGGCGCCGTTCTACGAGGCGTTCGGCGCGCGGCGCATGCGACTTTTGCAAAACGTGGACGACCCGGCGCGCTTCGTTCATGAGATCGAGTACGAAACCCATGAGCTCATCGAGGTCAACCGCCAGCGCGTCGCCAGCGATCCGCGCGTGCAGGCCTCGATGCAGACGTGGCGCTCGATGTTTCCCGGTTCCGTCGAAATCGACGTCTATCAGGAGATCGAGTAGAGGCGCGCAGCCCCCTCGCTCCGCTCCGCGGGGCGAGCGTTCGCGGCGCCTCTTGGGATCCAAGAGCGTTTGACTCGACCCTGCTTTGCTCCTAGAAACCCGGCGCCGCGCGGCCTTTGCCGCGCGGCGTTTCGCGACCCGCGGTCTTGTCCGTCGCTTCGGCCAAGGTCTGTCGGTTCCGGCAAAGCCGGGACAGAGGAGGGCGCGATCCTCGACCAACCAAGACAGAGGACGCGATGACCAAGCGCCACGAGGCGAAATACAAGATCGACCGCCGTATGGGGCAGAACGTCTGGGGCCGCCCGAAGAGCCCCGTCAACCGCCGCGAATATGGCCCCGGCCAGCACGGCCAACGCCGCAAGGGCAAGCTCTCCGACTACGGCGTGCAACTGCGCGCCAAGCAGAAGCTGCGCGGCTACTACGGCAACATTTCCGAGCGGCAGTTCCGCGGCATCTACGCCGAAGCCATCCGCCTGCGCGGCGATTCCGGCGCGCATATGATCGCGCTGCTCGAGCGGCGGCTCGATGCCCTCGTCTATCGGGCGAAGTTCGTGCCCACAGTGTTCGCGGCGCGCCAATTCATCAGCCACGGCCACATCAGGGTGAACGGCAAACGCGTGACCATCCCGAGCTATCGCGTCAAGGTCGACGATGTCATCGAGGTCAAGGACAAGTCGAAACAGCTTGCCGCGGTACTCGAATCGATTGCGCTCGCCGAGCGCGACGTGCCGGACTACATCGAGGTCGACCACTCGAAAATGACGGCGAAGCTCACCCGCATGCCCCAGCTCAACGAGGTGCCCTACCCCGTGCAGATGGAGCCGCACCTCGTGGTCGAGTTCTATTCGCGCTAGTCACGCCGCGTGCGAGATCGCGCCCGTGCTCACGGCGGCTCGATCCGATGGGCGGGCGCGTCACCTAAAGCATGTTAGCGCCGCGCACTCGGTGGACTCCCCTCCCCCTTGTGCTGAGGGGTTGGGGGTGGGGGTCCATCGGTGGATCACCGCGCGACCCCCACCCCGGCGTAGCGCAGCCAAGCTTGCGCAGGCTGCGCAAGCTTGCCTGCGTGCGCCGACCCTCC